>NZ_NXLP01000183.1:0-619 GCF_003364125.1 Helicobacter sp. MIT 14-3879 | reverse complement strand
CACCCAAACATAAAAGTAATTCCAAACTTTATTCCAGAAATTCCTTTAGAAGTTTCTAATTTAGATAATAATAATGTCCTTTCAGTTGGTCGTATGGATTATGGCGATCAAAAAGGTTTTTTAAGATTAATAGATATTTGGAAAATAGTTGTAGATTCTAAAGATTTTAATCCAAAGTGGAATTTAACAATAGTAGGTGATGGAATCTTAAAAGAAAAAATAGAATCTAAAATTAAAGAATTAAATCTAAATTCATATATTACATTAAAACCATTTACTAAAGAAATACATAAAGAATATCTAAATTCAAGTATTTATGTTATGAGTAGCTTTTTTGAAGGATTACCTATGGTATTAGTAGAATCTGGTTCTTATGGTATTCCTTTAATATCATTTGATATAAATACAGGACCTAGTGATATAATAGAACATAATAAGAGTGGCTATTTAATAAAAGATAATGATTTAATAGATTTTGCAAATAAAATAATAATATTAATGAATGATAAAAATAAAAGAAAAGAGTTTGGTTTAAAACAAAGAGAAATAATACAAGATAAATTTAATAAAGATTCTATTATGAAATTATGGGAGGAATTATTTTATAATGAATAGTGTT
>NZ_NXLP01000054.1:0-7807 GCF_003364125.1 Helicobacter sp. MIT 14-3879 | reverse complement strand
GTACGATTATAAGTAAGAGTCATATTAAGAAAACTTACCGTGCTGATAAGAATCAGGAAATATCAGCTCTTGAGCAATAGAATACACAATATTGATGTTAGATTAATTCCTATCAAGAACCTTTGATAGAATCTCAACTTTAAATATCAATTCTATTTCACAAACTGCAAACTTGCACAATGCTTGGCATAGGGTTACTTTCCGGAATAGAATGTACTTCATTGATACAAGTTAATGTGTATCTCATAAAAATCAATGAGTAAGACTTGGAGTTGATAGATTCTTTGTTGCGACTAAACAAAATAGTTCTCTTAAATTGTGAGGTATAGGTTTGGCTCTTTTTGCCTATGAAAAACTTGTGCAATCTCTACACAAATCAACACATAACAAGCACACATTAATCATTAAGAGCGTGAAGGGCTAATCGTATTGCCCAGAGGCTTGCTTGCTGTTGTATAAAGCTTCTTTGTTGTGTGTGAGGACTTAGATTCTTTGAATCTGCTTTGGAATGATTAATTAGATAATCAGGAGAGAGATAATTTTGTGAAATTACTATTGGCAGCTTTGATTGACGTAATACACAGGTAAAAACATTTCCAGCAGGTAACTTTAAAAAATTATTTGCACTCAAATCATCTGTAGCTAAACCACTTGTTGCAATGGCTATATCTGCATTAAAGAGGCGAAGTACTCCCCTTGCCATAGCTTTCACACATTCTTCAGAATAAACACCAAATTCACACAAAATAGAATCTCGCACTTGCAAAATCTCTCTTTTAGATTCTATACTGTATGCGGTTATGCCCCCTTTATAGACTTTGCTAGCACCGTCAATGCCCGTAATGAGTGTGCTTAAAACTCCTCCTGTGCAGGATTCTGCTAGACAAAGTGTCAGAGATTCTTGTGTGAGCTTCTGAATAAGGAAATGGGCTAAATTACCTTTTAAAAGTCGCTCACCGAACAATTGAGCAATGTCTTGAAAAAAAGATTCTAAGTTTTTGTTATTGCCTTGTGCGATTATTTCATAATCATTACTCAAGAGGCTTGAATCTTGGTTAAACTGTTCCACACAATATTGTTTTGAAGTATGCAATACGATATGGTGCTTAGCGGCATAATTACTGATAATTTGTATTGCACTTTGTTGTTCAAAGCCCAATATCTCAAAGGATATGATTTGCGTTTGAGAAGTTTCTTGTTTGCTTCGTGCTTTTTTTAAAGCCGTTGGCATGGTATTTTTGTCATTCTTTATTTGCCGCTTGATGTCTTGTGAAATAGCTTTTTGTGCTATGTTAGACATTGTATTATCAAGCTTAGAATTTAATGTTTGAGGATTACTTAACGCGGCTCTTTGGGTTTTGACTTGCTTGGATTTTTTGCTTGGATTTTTTTGCAAACTAGCTTTTTTGTGAGAATCCTTGCTTTTTTTTGCCTGATTCATGTCTGAATTTATTTTTTCTGATTCCGAAGATTCTGTGAGGGGTTGTTTTTGGAGGTTTTTTAATATGCTCTTCTGATGGGGTGTATTGCTAGACTTGTCGTTAGAGATTTTTTTATTTTTCATGAGGCTTCCTAATCTTGAGAGTTTATCTTATAGATTGTATAGGGTTAAAGTTAATTTTGTGTCTTGCTTGTTTAGGTGGCAATAAGGACAAATGCAATGGTGCAGTACTTTTACGTTTAAACACAGTCTATCAATAACTCTCTATCTAAAGCTCATGCTATTCTGCCTGTGAAAGCAAGCCACATCAAGTAAATCCATGCTTACGAATCTTAAAGTTCTCTTTGACATAGCGACTTTAAGTGGAGTTGGAGGTAAGTATCCTAGCTTAAATTTTCACAAGACAGACTAAAGTCCTATTTTGCAGGATTGTGTCTCAAGCATGCAATAAACAGAGAGTCTAGTTTGCAGGTTATTTCTACTTGGTGCAGATGATTTGTTTAACTTGATTATGGTTTATAAGTGTAGTAATTCTATTGCACTGGATTGAGCAAGTTTTTATCCAATCTCGCATTCCGTAAGGGAGTGTTCATTCAACCTCATATTTGCCCACGCTTGTAAGTTATCGTGTTAAGAGCTGAATTTTTAATTTGAGATTCTAAGCATGAAGCGATACAATGGAGAATATCTCACACAGATTTTTTACCTCAAGAATCTATGTTACTCAACAGTTGTTTTGCCTTGTGTATGTCTTGCGCAATTTGTGCCTTTAAATCTTCTAGTTTTTCAAATTTCTGATTATTTCGTATTCTTTCTACAAAGCCTATTTTGATAGATTCTCTTCTTGATACTTCTATCGCACTTTCTTCAATAATATGACATTCAATGCAAAACTGTTTGTCTGTGCTTAGGCGATTGCCAACAAATATTACGCTTTTATAGATACTTGTACGCAGGTAGCAAAATCCTGCATACACACCATATTGCGGTAAAAGATAAAGGGTGGTTGCGATATTAATCGTAGGATAAAGTTGTTTTTTACCAATACCTTGACCTGCTATAACAAGCCCTTTGATTGTGTAGAATCTGTGCAGCATAATGTTTGCATTGACTATGTCTCCATATTTGATAAGCTCCTTGATAATACTTGTATGAATAGGCATGCCATTGAATTTTTGAGATTCTAAGATAACAACCTCTACTTGCGTTTTACCCATAACATTAAGTAGGGGCTTAATATCTGAAGTACTGCTTATGCGATTGGCACCAAAACAAAAGTCATAGCCTACAACTATTTTTTGTAAATGGGGCAAGATAGTAAAAAGTAGTGTTAAAAACTCAAGTGAGCTGTAAGATTTAATGACATCGAACCTTAGCCCATAGAAAGGGACCCGACTGTATGTTTCACGTTCTTTTGGAGGCGTGATAAAGGGTGGATACACTTGAGTAATACTAAGGGCTAATCCATTATCTCCCACCAAATCAAGCAGCTTTAAATGGGCTTTGTGCATGGCGTCAAATTTACCGATTGCAATAGAATCATAAGGTAATTTAGAATTGGCAAAAGATAAAAAACTCTTCATTCCCCTCCCTCCCTTTCACTTGTGATTTTTCAATATAGATTAATTTTACATTGCAATCTTCTAAGAGGCGAAGTATTGACAAAAGAGATTGCTCAATAGCCTTTATGTCTGTAACCACGCCTTTCTTATTGCGTTTTGCATATAAGCCTACTTCAAATTGCGGCTTAAAGAGTAGAAGTAAATGATTGCTAAAAGAACGCAAAGAATGTAGAATCTTAGACAAAGAAACAAAACTTACATCGCAAGTGAGCATACGAAAAGGCTTTGTTGTGTAGTGTTGTTCGGCTTTATTGTTATGTAAGATAGAATCTAATATGTTTGGACAAGACTTTTTATGAATCCAATAAACAGATTGCAGAGATTGAAACCTTGACAATTTTAACGCACAAGAAACTTTAGATTCTCTTCTAAGAGAATCTAAAAGCAGAGATTCTAACCAAAATCTCTGATGATTGCTAAAATCTCGAATATCAAGATTCTCTAATGAAAACACTTTTTTATTTTTTCTAAGATTCTTATCAAGCTGCAATGAACCAATATCTTGAGCTATCACAAAGCGCGCACCCTTTGCCAAAAGCACCTGGGTAAAGCCGCCGCTACTCGCTCCCACATCAAGCAAGACATGCCTTGCTATCAGGGCATGAATATGCTGTTTTATAGCAGTAATTTCCTCTTGCATAGAATCCTTAGTGTGAGTATAAGATTGTGTTTGATTGTCTCGTTTGATAATTTGTCCTTTACACAGGGTGTTTTCTAAGAATCTTTGTAGCTTAAATGCGCCTCTTGAACAATATAAAGTATTTGCAATAAATACCTCTTTGGTGAGAACAATAATATCATCTTGTGTGATACGATATGCTGGCTTAGAAATTCTTTGATTATTGACCAAAACACAATGTTGTTTAATCATATCATTTGCTTTCTGTCTTGAACAATGGTATATAGCAGCTATGTATTGGTCTAAACGCATAAGATTCTGTATGAAGATTGCTGAATGAGGATTAAGATTCTATACTTTTTGTATCAAGAGCGCAATCTGCTTCAATAATCTCTATGGGGCTTTGGTTTGAATTAAATTTTGCATACCAATTTAGCATAAAATGACTAAGAACTAACATTTGCCAAGGTAGCACAAAGAAATTAACCACGGGAATATATAAAAACGCGAAAATCGCACTATTAAGAAAAAACAGTGGCATAACATTATATTGCGAAAATATTTTATATTCATTATCGCGCATAATATTGAGAGCTATTTCATAATTAAGATTAAGAGAAAAGAATCGAAAGTAGAAAATTATACTGATTAGCATGCCAATGAACCCTAACCCAATCAGGTTGAAGAGAAAGCAAAACATTGATAAGATGAGAAACTTAGTCAATGTCTTAATAAAAAGTAAGCTTGAGAGCTTTAAGGATTCTAAAAAAGGATGAGGATTGAGTAAGACAGTGGGATAAAATTCTCTTTGAGTGAATTGTACGACTACAGGCGCAAAAAAACACACAATGATAAGCCAAACAATCCCTACCACAAAGGTAATGTAGGCAGCAACACTGATAGAAGCAAGCAAACACAATAAGACATAGACAGACGAATTAAGCAAGCCATCTTGTTTAGCATAATTGAGCCACATAGCAGGAAATTTCTCTAAAAACCAATCAAAATGATACAGGCTAAAGATACAAAGTGCTATATATAACAACATAAGAAAAAGCACAGGTAAAATACTTAAGGCGAGCATTTTGCGATACTTGAGACTCTTAAACGCCATTGTAATAGGTGTTTGCAAATGGGCAAAAAAGTCCCTGTTATTTATAAAATAAAAATAAATCATCATTTCCTCTCTGGATTTGTTTTTAGATAAAAGATTCTCTAATCCTGATAAAAAATACCTAAAAACTACAACAATTTACAATTAAAAGGTATGATTATACCTCAAATGCCTAAAGTTTCCCTTAACCTCACAAGGAGAA
Source organism: Helicobacter sp. MIT 14-3879 (assembly GCF_003364125.1). Taxonomy (NCBI): domain Bacteria; kingdom Pseudomonadati; phylum Campylobacterota; class Epsilonproteobacteria; order Campylobacterales; family Helicobacteraceae; genus Helicobacter; species Helicobacter sp. MIT 14-3879. The sequence continues at coordinate 2,809 of NZ_NXLP01000054.1, read as the reverse complement.
ATTGACAAGCCTTAAGATTTAATATTATCAGCAAAATAAGGAGTTATAATGTCTATAATCTTAGCAAATGCGTTACGGAAAGCGACAATAGCAGGTTGTATTGTTCTTCCAGCAATATTGGGGACAATTTTGCACGCCAAAACAATTGTAACCGTTGATGGAACAGAAGTTTCAGATTCTATTTTTATCGCTTTGAAGCAACAAAATCCTAATTTTAATTATGATGCCTTACCAGAAGCTCAAAAAAAGCAGCTTTTAGACGAAATTATCACAGGGATTCTTACTGCTAATGCAGCAAAAAAAGAAGGGTTGGAAAAAACTGAAGAATATAGAATGGGCAGTTTGCAATTATTGTCTTCGCTGTGGCTAAAAAGGCAGGTTGATAGCCTCTCAAAGACGGTCAATGTAACGGAAGCAGAGGCGCAAAAGTTCTATAATGACAATAGCCCATTATTTATTACACAGAATGCGAAGTTATTGCATATTCTTGTTACAAAAGAAGAGGAAGCAAAAAACATCATTGCAGAAATTGGCAAAGTTCCTAAGAATAAAATAAAAGATAAATTCTCTGAGCTTGCAAAGAAGCATTCTATAGATCCGGGTTCAAAAGAGAATGGCGGACTAATTGACAAGATTAATCTTAGCGACCCTAATATTGCTCCAGAATTTGCGCAAGAAGTTAAGAAAATGACTGCGAACTCTTATAACAAAACGCCTATAAAATCTCGCTATGGATTCCATATTGTTTATCTTGAGAAAATCGACCAACCCATAAAAGACCCCTTTACTAAAGTAAAAACACAGCTTATCGAGAGGCTTAAACAAAAGAAGATTCAAGAAATACTGCAAGGAAAAGTAGATAAGATGAAAGATGCCGCGAGAATTACCTATTAAAACCTATCTTTTTATTTGTTTGTAAATCCTCGTTGTTTCAGTTAAGACAAGAGGCTTTTAGTCTCCTTAGTCTCATTGAGGGCGCGCTGCTTATTGCCTAAAATCTCTTAAGTGTTTTTATTTTAGAATCTATCTATGAAAAAACGCACCTAAAAAATCAAGTAGCAATAGAATCTGATTATAAAAAAGTAAGAGCTTTAGCCTTGACTTTCAACTAACAAAATAATGTGTTTTGGATTCATACTCATCAAATCTAATAAAAACCATCTCAAGACAAGTAAGAAAATCTATGCTATACACTGTAATACACAGCCATTGCAGTGATAATAAAGCCTAATCCCAAGATACCAAAAGCAGTTTTACGGTTTGCCTTAGCAAAAGAAGTAACGATAAGCCCAGAGAGATAAAATAGCATTAATGAGACAGAAAATCCTACGGCAACAATATCAAAGTAATATTTGCCTTTTGATTTGTGCATAAGCACTAAGATTCCATACAGACTTCTATCAACAGTGCGAAGTATAAAGCTGCCATTTTGTTCTTTTATAATTGAAACATTATATCTTATATTGCCTATTGTCGGATTTCCTCGGTGGTTGCGCATTTCTGTATTCTTTGGAATCTCTAGGTTGTGTTTTTGCAGTAAAGCTATCATAAACTGGACTTCTTCTCCTTTTTTTGGCGCAGATTCTAGTTTATATTCATGTATGGTAGCCCCTGCATCCTCACGTATGTCAAAGATATAAAGTGCGCCTGTGAGAGCATAAATCATTGCAGCAGGAAGAAAAAACAGACTGAGATAAGTGTGAATTTGCATCCAATTTTTCCTAGTTATTTTCATAAACTATTCCTAATTGATAAATATTATACAAGTAATTATTATAATATAAAAATGTAATCATTTCAGTTATTGAGAATAAAGTGTGCCTTGATAATTTCGCTATATCATTTGATAATCCATAAGGACTAAGCTTGGAAAAGGCGGTAATGGACTATGCAATTTTATTATCCTTAATGCTACTGTTAAAACTCTGTAGGAGTTATTTTAGAATCTCAATCTATTCCTAAAATATTTTCCGTTTTTTGATGTAGGGATATTGGGTCTGCTGCGCTGATTTCCTTGTAATATGCGATAACTTTGTCGTTTTGCTAGCCTGTGGATTTAGCTAGATTGATTGGTTATTGCCCTCCCATTAAGAATCTTAGTGGTTGCATTTCATTTGGTAGTAATTCTGTATTGAATTTTAAAAAAGATGAGGAACAGATTATTTTCTCTAACTTTCTTGTTGAAGATGCAATGCAGAATGATTGTTTGTGTTGTTCTTTTGCTTTTCTTGCAGATTCTCACCAACACTCTGCTTGCTTTTTTAGTTTCTCTTAATATTGTTTGTTTGCATTCTTTGGTTTTTGTTTCATATTTTGTCTCATTTCATGAGATAACTTTTAGTTTTTCGCTACCTTGAAGCAATAATTTCTTGCCTAATGTATTGTTGTCCTTTATTAAAAATAAATAACTCGCATTTTATGAAAAAAACAGTATTCAGTCTCATCACGTTATCTCTTACTATACATATCCAATACGCGATTAGGGGTTTATAAGATTATTGAGTAAGAGAATCCAATCGTGATAGCACAGAGAGTTTATGTGCTTCTAAACCTTCGTGTTCTGCAAGCGTAGCACAATCCAAGGCAAGATTTTGCAAGCCTTTCTTTGAGAATCCAATAAGGGAGCTTTTTGTGCAAAAATGTTCAACTCCTAATGGAGAAAAAAATCTAGCACTTCCCCCTGTAGGCAAGGTATGATTAGGTCCAGCTAAATAGTCTCCGATAGCCTCTGGAGTATAATGTCCTAAAAATACTGCACCAGCAGCTTTTATTAAGGGTAAGAGGGCATAGGGTTCATGCGTGATAATCT
>NZ_NXLP01000182.1:0-622 GCF_003364125.1 Helicobacter sp. MIT 14-3879 | reverse complement strand
AAAAAAATAACTTTAAGATTAATTCTCCTAATCCTACTAATAATAATCCTTTAGATAAAGAAAAACTACTATCACAAATAGATACTACTCCTACCTCTCTTATACTTGTTACTTCATTTAAAGAATTGAGAGAATATTATCTCACTCCTACTTATTATGAAAATAAAGATTCTAAAGATAATCTTATAATCTCACAAAGTAATTTCTATAATACTTATGAAGAAATAGATATAGCATTAGAATCTATTAATAAAAGTAAGAATACATTAGATACTAATAATATGGAATCTAATGTATTCTTAAAAGACATACTAGATTCTATAATGCTTGATTATGATATTAAACATTTCTCTTATAGAATCTTTAGCATAAGAATTGCATATAGTATTTATGAATATATCCTTATTATTCCTAAAAGCATTCCTAGTTTTATTAAAAATCTTTTAAAAGAAAAAAGAAATAAAGAAGAACTCTCTTATGGCTATGGAAGATTTATTAATCTACAAAAAGATTATCTAAGAAATATAGATAATACTAATAATGATTCTAATACTATAACTACTCTTAATATTCAAGGTTCAATACTTTTATCTCCTAGTGGAATGGAGAAAGTAAGAATGGA
>NZ_NXLP01000181.1:0-630 GCF_003364125.1 Helicobacter sp. MIT 14-3879 | reverse complement strand
TTTCATACCATTTTTTATCAAAATCTTTCCAATCTTTATTTTTAAGTTTTTCATCTCTTAATTCTTTATCAATTTTATCTAAAATATCAGGGTGAGTATGGGTTAAACCAAGAAAAGCGTGAGTAAAGTCTAAATCTGAAATTTTAGGTTTTAAAATTTTAAAATTTCTAGTTATTTCTCCAATTAATTGGTCAATATAGATTGTTACATAATATTTCATATTCTCCCCTATCTCGCAATACTATACATTAATCTCCAAAAATTCCAAGTGATAATTACAGCAAAATAATATATAATAAAAAAACCTAATATTTTTAATTTTTTTATTAAAAAAAACAAAAAATATATAATTAATGATACAATATTAATCACTCCAAAATGTAAGCTTAGAAAAATAGGTGTTGAAGCGACTAGGACACCCATTATCAATGGAAAAATATTGTGTTTGTATAGTAAATTTATAGGTAAGGTGAGGAAGATTGTTAATTTGAAAAAATCACTATCCCATAAATTACTAAAGAATTCATATAAAGTATTTTGCAAAATGTTACCGATGATAAAAAATAAACTACTGATGATAAAGCTTAAAATTCCACTACACACAAACCAAGCTAATTGCCCGCTTGTAAT
>NZ_NXLP01000180.1:0-657 GCF_003364125.1 Helicobacter sp. MIT 14-3879 | reverse complement strand
TAATTTTTTGTTTCTATCAATGGTGCTAGAGCCTAGCTTTTCAGAATTAACCTCGATGATTTTAAAAAGCCCTTGAAACCTTCTCTCGCTCTCTATGCCTTTAGTGGAATCTTCAATATTATTAAATATTTGTGATAGATTAATATTTAAATCTTGGAGATAACTTTTATTGCTTAAAGCATTTAGTAAAACATTTTCAAAAAGCTCACTAGGAAGGATAAAAAAGCCCTTAGTATCTAGTATTCTCTGTCTAGCACTAAGAGCTTTTGTGTCATCTAATTTTGCATAATCCCCCCCCCCCATTTGCCCTTACATATTCTTTTAGATTCTCACAAATGAAGCGGTAAAATAAAAATCCCAAAACATAAGACTTAAAATCCCAACCATCGACACTACCTCTTAAATCATCAGCTATTTTCCAAATCTTATTGTGTAATTCCTCTCTTTGTAACTTAGAATCCATAATTATCCTTAAATTTTAATGTCTAAAGGTGATATTCTAGTATTTTAAATATTAGGTAGTTATTAAAAAGTTAGTTTAGATTAGAATATTATTGTAAAAATAATTTATTTAAAAGGGGTTTTTAAAAGGAGCTTTAAATGAGAATTTATAAAAAAGTGGGGGGGGGTAAATGGAGCTGAAAATTTAAAAAATTG
>NZ_NXLP01000053.1:0-7844 GCF_003364125.1 Helicobacter sp. MIT 14-3879 | reverse complement strand
ATTTTATCAAAGGGAATTTTCTCTGCATTATCGTATAAATCCACGTGATTAGCGTCTTTGATAATGAGTAATTCTTTGTTTTTACCCTTAAGCTTTTTGTAGGCGTCCTCGCTAAAATATTTGCTATGTGCCTTATCACCGTGTATCATAAGCACTGCGGCAGTGATTTCATCGCTGTATGCAAGAATGGGCATATTGATAAATGAGAGAGAAGAGGTGAGATTCCAATTGCCATTTGAGTTGATAGAGCGTGCGTGAAAGCCACGAGATGTTTTATAATAATCAAAATAATCCTTGATAAATTGCGGCTCATCTCCTTTTAGCTTTTGGGGCAAACCAGCAGCTAAAGCATAAGTGCCGCTCTTAAAGTCCTTTGTGCGTTGATTATTTAGGCTTTCTTTGAGCTTGTAACGCTCCTTTGCATTATCCATCTCATCAAAGTAGCCCTTAGCATTTACCCGAGACATATCATACATTGTAGAGGTTACCACCGCCTTAATCCTTGTGTCCATAGAGGCGACATTAAGGGCGAATCCGCCAAATCCACAGATTCCCAAAACGCCGATTTTATCCGCATTTACATTTGCTTGATTGCTTAAGAAATCTATCGCTGCACTAAAATCCTCTGTGTTTATATCAGGTGAGGCGACATTTCTAGGCTTACCCTCGCTCTCTCCTGTGTAGGAGGGGTCAAAGGCTAGGGTGATGAAGCCCTTTTGCGCTAAAGTCTGTGCGTAGAAACCAGAGGCTTGCTCTTTGACTGCTCCAAATGGTCCTGCGATTGCGATAGCAGGGAGCTTTTGTGCTTTATTTATCTCTTTAGGAATGTATAATTCCCCTACCAATGTAATCCCATAGCGATTGGTGAATTTCACCTTTTGCACCACTACTTGATTGCTTTTTTCAAAGACTTTGTCCCAATTTTCTGTTTTGTTTGTTTTGTCTGCTTGTGCCATTACTGCACCTCCTAGAAATAATGCTAACATCATTACAAAGCGAAAAACTTTATGTTTTAATGTCATCTGCGTCATTCTTATCCTTTTATTTTATTAAATCCGTAGCACACAATTTATTTTGTTGTGTTTTTTAGATTGGTATTGTGTTTTTTAGATTTTTAGAATCTAAAAATGATATTATAAAACCTGATAGCTAGTCTCTGTCAAGGGGAATTTAGCTACTTTTCATTATAATTTCACTATAATTTTTAAAACAACATAAAAGGTAAGCAATGCAAAAACAAGATGATTTAGATAAGCCAATAGGGCAGGATAGGCGTGCCACAGAGCAGCAAGACCTACACACTAAGCAAGAGGAAAAAGAAATCTCAAGCCACACACTAAAATCCCTAAAAAATAGGCTAAAAGATGAGCTTAAAAATAGAGTAGAAGATAAAATCCTAGAAGAAGCTAATGCCGAGCTTTTAATTAAGCTAATAGATAGGGCACAAACCACACAGGAAGCCCTTAGCATAGCTGCGCTTGGCACGACTTGGAAAAGAACAGGCTTTCATTTTGACAAAAGGCTTGAGAAGCAAGGCGATAGTATAACCTATCTAAAAAAAGATGAAAATTTAAGCTTTAAGAGTGCTTTTAACACAGGGAGTTTGGGAATAAGGGATTTAGGGAATCATTTATGGGCAAGTAATTTTAATGCAGGGAGTTTGGAGGCAGAGAATTTAGAGGAAAGAAATTTAGGGGCAAAGAATTTAGAGATAGGTAATGTAGAGATAGGTAATTTAGATATTTACAAGCAAAAGAATTGCCTGCTAGAAATTACGGGGGGGGGGGGGGCGTAGCCCGAATTTAACTCATCAACTCATTATTGGTGATAATTATCCTGCTCTTTTAAACCTCCTCATTACTTACAAAGAAAAAATCAAAGTCATTTATATCGACCCACCTTATGGCAAAGATGATTTAGGCGAGTTTGCTAAGACTAACTATGACAACGCCATAAGCAGAGATAATCTCCTCTCTATGCTCTATCCTCGTTTGCAGCTTGCTAGAGATTTACTAAAAGAAGATGGCGTGATATTTTGTTCTATCGATGATAAGAATCAAGCCTATGTCAAATGCCTCTTTGATGAAGTCTTTGGGGAGGAGAATTTTGTAGCTAATTTGGTGTGGCATTCTAAAAATAAGCCTAGCGGTAATACAACAGAAAATAAAAGCATAGATACAAGAAGTGAATATATTTTATGCTATGTAAAAAAAGAAATTGATATAAATAAGTATGAAAACACAGAAAAAGATTTACTCCAAAAGGGTTATGTTCTAACAGATGAATATTTTGAAGAACGAGGGCGATATAAGCTTACACCCTTAATGCACTCTTGTTCTGCAAGTAGTTTTCATTATTTAGAGAGTCTTGATTATGAAATACAAGCTCCAGATGGAACATATTTTAAAAATCATCAAAATATTAAGAAACCAAAATCTTACCGCTACACTTGGAGTAAGAAACTCTTTGATTTTGGCAATGCAAATGGATTTATAGAGTTTCAAAAAACAAGTGAAGGATTTTGGTGTGTATATAGGAAAATGTATGAATTTTGTGCGATAGATAATAAAAAATTAGAGATTATTTATAGAAAAAGCGGTAACGCCTATGATAACCTTATCAATGAAAGTAAATTTATCGAAAACATTTATAGTGATAGTGGAGCTAATGAAGTTAGAAATATAATGGGCGATAAAATTTTTGCTAATCCTAAGCCTGTTAATCTCATCAAGCATCTTCTTAGAATCTCCACTTCTCCAAATAGTAGCCTAGATTCTAATGCGGAAGTATCTTTGAGTGAGTTTATGGAGTGTCATTCTGAAGCTTTGCATAGCAAGGCTGAAGAATCTAGTAACCTTTGTCATTCTGAGCGTAGCGAAGAATCTCTTAGAGAATCTCAAGATTCTATAACAAAAGATTCTTTACTTGCTTTGCAAATTCAGAATAACAAAGTGAGAGATATTTCGCCTGTTTCACAGGCTCAATATGACAAAGAAAATCATTTTTCAAATGAAGATTCTAAAAACATTTCTTGTCATTCTGAACTTGCTTTAGCAAGTGAAGAATCTCATAATGTAAATAACGGAGATATTTCGGCTTTTGCTATGCAAAAACCTCAATATGACAAAGTGGATATTTCGGCTTTTTCAAAGCCTCGCACGAGCGAAGCTACAAGCCCCACTTGCAAATATGACAAAGTGGATATTTCGCTCTCCTCACGCCCTCGTGCGTGCCTCACGCAACTCACCCATACTTGCAATGACAAGCTAGATTCACAAAAATATGACAAAGGTGATTTGCAAGGAACTCACAAGCTAGATTCACAAGATGCAGAGGGCGATATTGTCCTTGATTTCTTTGCAGGGAGTGGCACGACAGGGCACGCTGTGCTAGAGCTTAATAAAGAAGATGGGGGCAGGAGGAAGTTTATCCTTATTACAAACAATGAAAAGACTCCTTTAAATCCTAATGGCATAGCCATTGATGTAACGACTAAGCGATTAAAAAGGATAATGAGTGGAGAGTGCTATGATAAGACTAAGTCTTTCAAATGGCTTGAAAAAAACAAGCCTTATGGGGATAATTTAGAAGTATGCCATATAGAAAAGCTAAGTCCTTATGCACAAAAAAGCGGAGAGAATGCCTTTGAGCTTATTGATGAGGAGCTTTATGGTTTAGCAAAATTTGACAATATAGAGGAGAAAATCGCTTGGATATGTGAGAACTTTGAGCTTACTACAAAGGCTTTAGAGGAGAAAAAATGACCCAAGCAGTGATTGACTTACAAAAAGAAGTGATACAAAAGCTTTTAGAAGCATTTGAAAACAAAAATGAAATCACTCTCAAAGCCCCCACAGGTAGCGGGAAAACCTATATGATGGCGGCTTTTATGGAGAGGGTTTTAAAGAGGGATAGTAGAGCGATTTTCATCGTTTCTAGCCTCTCAAAAGGGGCTTTGGGGGAGCAAAACTTCAAGGCATTTCAACGCTTTAGCAAGGATTTCAAGCATCTTAAGCCCTATTTGATAGAGAGTCAAAATATAGGAGAAAATGCCCTCTTTATCCCGCTTGAGTATAATGTCTATGTGTTGCCTAGAGATTTGTATAAGGAAAAAAGCAAACTCAAGCAAGGGGCTTTTGTGGGATTTTTGCGAAGTCAAAGAGAGGGAGAGGAATTCAAGCCCATACAAGAAAAAAAGATTTATCTCATCAAAGATGAATGCCATATTGCAACGAATAATTTAGATGATTTGATTATAAGGGATTATAGAGATACAAACAGAAAGTATTTTAGCAAGGTGATAAATATTTCAGCTACGCCTAAGCTCACAAAGGGGCAGATTCCAGATGTGGAGTTAAGCGAGGCAGAGGCAGTTACTGCAAGGCTAATTAAAGCAGTAGAGTATGATGAGGAGGAGAGGAAGCTAGAGGAGGGATTGAGCTTGGCTTTAGAGAGGTTTCTAAATCTTAAGAGGGAGTATCTTAAGCTAGGTATCAATCCCTGCTTTATCATTCAAATCTCAAATAAACAGAGGGCTGATGAGGAAATAAAGAGGATTAAGAAGATTCTTTCTCAAGTGGAGTTTTCAAGCCTAAAGTGGATGTATATAGTCGATGATAAAAACTCAAGCGATAGCAATGATGAGCTTAAGGCAAAGAAACTACCCCTAAAAAAATGGAAAAATTATGCCAGAGAGAATACAAGCACCATAGACATTATCATCTTTAAAATGGTAATTAGCGAGGGGTGGGATATACCTAGAGCCTGTATGTTGTATCAAATGAGAGATTCTAAATCTAGGCAGTTAGATGAGCAAGTCATCGGTAGAGTGAGGAGGAATCCCTGTCTTTTAGAGTTTGAATCTTTAAGTAAGAGAGAGCAAGAACTCATCACTAAAGCTTATGTGTATGGAATCAAGCCAAAGAATGAGGGCAGTATAGCAGTGCGTCTGCAAGGAGAAAGAGGGCAAGGAGAAGAAGGACTTTTTACAAACCTAATCCAAGAGGAGCTAAAAATCCACACAACAAGGCTAAAGAGAATAACAACAACAAAGAAGCTAGAGGTAGAAAAAATCCTAGAAAATGAGACTGAAAGCAAGAAAGATATATTTAGTCTGTATGCACAACTCAAAACTCATAAAGAATTGCAAAAAGAGTGCTACCATTATATGCTAGGGGCTGATGATGAAAGGGAGAGGGTGCAGAGGTGGTTTGCATTTAATAATCATTTCAAGGCTATAAAAAAGCAATGCGATATTCTAATGCAAGATTATGAGGAGAATATAGAGCTAGAGCCCTTAGAGAGTGTGCTACCTTTTGAGAGCATAGTATCTAAGAGTGCTTATGAAATGAGTGGGTTAGGGCGATGGATATGGCAGAGGCTAGATAGGGAGAGTAGCTTTTATTTTGATAGTAAGAGTGAGCTAGAATGGCTTAACTTTCTAATGGATTTAAGAGAGGAAAATGCCCCAAATAAGGAGGGGAGCAAGCAGGGAAAATTAATAAAAAGCATAGCCATTAATACAGAAGATATTTATCTTTTAGGAAAAAACTTTCCTTTTAGGTCTTGCTTGAAGTTTGAATACTACTTGGAGGGCTATCATTTTTCTTACCCTGATTTTATTTTAAAGGATTGGAGGGATAGAATCCATCTCTTTGAGGTAAAAAGCCTCAATATCGCTAAAAATATGAATATTGACAATAGAGAATATGAGGCAAAAATACAAGCCCTAAAGCAATGCTATAAAGCAGTAGCCTCAAAAACAGGCTATCACTTTTATCTGCCTATGAAAAAAGGAAAGAGTTGGGATATTTGGTATGCAGGTAATTTATACACAAAGCAAAGCCTAACTAAAGATATGCTAAGAGATATGCTAAAAAAGCCTAACTAAAACCTCATAAGTGGATTTAACTTAGTGTCTTTGAATAGGTATGCTAAAAAAGAAAAGCCTAACTCAAACTAAGCTAGAGAGATGCTAAAAATAGTGTGCTAGGGTGATGAAAGCTTTTAAGTGTGAAATAAAAGTATGAAATAAACCTTATCTAACTCTAATAGAGAGAGGCACACTTGCATTTCATAGTTTTAGCGTGAAATAAACCTGAAATTATCTAACTCATTTAGAAACATCAGCTATGGCGATAGAAATTTTTAGGACGATGAGAGTTTTTGGCGTGAAATATCTTATATCTAAATCTTATCTAAAATCCTTATCTTATTTAAAAACTCTTTCCTATCTAAAATCCTTTCACCCAAAAACTCATCTCTTATCTAAAATCCTTGTCTTGCCTAAAATTCCTAAACTAAACACAGATTCTAAGCACAAAAATAAAATGCCTAAAATTGCTATTTTTAGTGAAGTTTTAAGAAATTTATAGCTCTCTCAAGGGGTGATTAGAAAAAGATAAGTTTTTAAGAAAAGAGCTTTAATAGAGGGGGCTTTTAAAAAGCAGGATTTAAAATTCGATTTAAACAGATTTAAAAAACATTGAGGTTTAAAATAAAAGATTTAGCCTTTATGTAAAATTAGGTTTAGCAAACATTTGGATTTAGTAAGGAATTGAAACTAAAGAGGGGGTGAAAGAGCTTTGTATATAAAATAAGTGTAGGTTAAAAGGAGGCTAGAAAAAAATGAGTTTTTAAGAAAAGAGCTTTAATAGAGAGGGCTTTTAAAAAGCAAATGTAGCACATACCCCCCCCATTAATTAGTTTTGAGAAATGGCAGTCATTGATACTATACACCCAAATTCACCCTAGCATATATTAGTTGCTTTAGAGAAATAGAAGTAAAGCAATTTATTCTAACTCTTAGCACATACTTAAATTAGCTACTTTATACAATTAGCTTTAATGAGCTTAAAAAAGTTTAATGAAAATACCTTAATATAAAAGCTTAAAAAAGTGCTTGTTAAAAGCAATAAAACATACAAAATAACAAAACTAAAGCTTTAATGAGTTTAGAAAATGAGCCTTAAAAGTTAATATAAAGAACTTTAAAAAGTAGGTTGTTAAAAGTAGGGTAAAAAGGGGCTTTTAAAAAGCAGGGAATTGGCTCTGCTAGATTTAAGTTTTAATGGGGTTTAAGGAGTGAGTTTAAAAAGCTTTAAAGCATAGTTTAAAAATAGACAAGGTTAAATCATATTTTAGATTCTATGAGGTTAAAGGAATTAAGTCAAAGTAGATGAGCGAATCATTAAGAAATAATTGGAATCTTTTGTGTTAAAACCTTTGGTTAAAGAAACTTAAAAGATTCTACACTTAGCCTAATTTAAGAGTTTTATTGAATCTTTAGATTCTTTGCTCTTTTAGAATCTAGCATAAAAGATTCTTATAGATTCTTCACTTTGCTTTGCAAGGTTCATAATGACAAGGTAATGACACTATTATTAATGTTAATTTAGTTAAAATTTGACAACTATATTTTAGTTTCTTTGCTAAGGACTTATGAATGACAGGATTGGGTTAAAGCATTGAGGATATTAATGGATTTTTCATTTGTCATTCTTAAGGCTTTAGCCGAAGTATCTTAAAGATTCTACATAAAAGACTATTCACTTTCGCTACGCTCAAATTCAGAATGACAAGGATTCTTATTTGTCATTGTGAGCCTACTTTCCCCTTAATCATACTAAGACTCCTTCTTTTGTCGTTACTTTGGGCAAAGCCCGAAGTATCTCTAGTCTATAAAGTGATATTTTATCATTGAAGTATCTCTAATAGAATCTTTTGAGAATCTATACTTAACTTAGCTTAATTTAAGAGTTTTATTAAAGCTTTAGATTCTTTGCTCTTTTTAGAATCTAGTAGAAGAGATTCTTCACTTTGCTTTGCAAAGTTCATAATGACAA
>NZ_NXLP01000179.1:0-670 GCF_003364125.1 Helicobacter sp. MIT 14-3879 | reverse complement strand
TCTTCAAAGAGCGTTTAGAGAAAATCCACAAAACCGAAAACAGCGTTTTTATCCATATAAGAAGAGGTGATTACTGCAAACTCTCATGGTGCTTAGAAATAGAGTATTATCAAAAAGCAGTGCGCTATATACAAGAGCGTGTAAAGAATCCGACATTTTTTGTCTTTGGTGCTACGGATAGTGACTTTATCCAAAAGCTAGATTTGGGTGTGAGTTTTGAGAATCTCGGAGAATCACACATCACAGCAGATAATCAACATCACGATATGTTTCTTATGAGTGCGTGTAAATATGGCATTATCGCAAATAGCACTTATAGCTGGTGGGCTGCTTATCTAGGCAGACAAAAGGATATTGTGATTGCACCAAGTGGTTGGATACCGGTTGAGGGAAGCAGTCAAATCATTCCCAAAGAATGGATAAAAATAGAAACTGTCAAAAAGCTACATAATTACCCCATCCCGAATCTAAAAAATAATCCACATAAGAAACCCTCTTACTCTCCTAAGAGATTTCTTAAGAATCTTCGCTATCTCGCACGATATGATATAAAAGAAAGTGTATCACAATTAATGCAATATCAATTCTCACCCCAAATAGCAGAAAATTTTGCGGCAATGTTGCGTGATGAAATCAAAAATGATTGGGATATTATCACTCCGCCAAAGAT
>NZ_NXLP01000178.1:0-678 GCF_003364125.1 Helicobacter sp. MIT 14-3879 | reverse complement strand
AGAGGAGTTTAAAAAGATAAGGAGTGTTCCAATATTATTTTCTTCATCTTTGGGAGAGAAGTGGTAGATAGGGTGGGATTCATCTAAGTTAGAGGTAGAAGAGGTGGTATTAGAGGTGGAGATGGAGGAAGACGATGAATAGTTATTGGAGGTATTAGATGAAGTATTGGAGGTGGTATTAGAGTTGGCAGAGGAAGAAAATGAGTTATTAGTAGTAGAAGTAGATGATGAAGAAGATGAAGTATTGGAGGTAGAAGTATTAGAAGTAGATGAAGATGAGTTAGTAGAGTTAGTAGATGATGAATTATTGGGGGTGGAGGTAGAGGAGTTAGAGGAGTTAGAAGAGTTAGAAGAGTTAGAAGAGTTAGATTCTAATGCTCCAAAGAAGTATTGAGAGAGAGGATTAGGAGATTCTTTTCCACCTAAAAGGAGATGAGAGTAAAGAAAGATTTGAGTATTAGGAGAGTTTAGAGAATCTAGTGTGATAGCATAGTCTTTGTAATCATTAGCTAGTTCTTGTATATCTATATAAGAGTTATCTTTAGTAAATATATCTATCTTATCATTATGAATATGTATGAGATTAGAGAGGGAGAGAAAGGAGTCTTTATGAAATAGATAAGAATAGAGATAGTCTGTATTAGAATCTTTAGAGTATAAATTAGCGTATAAATTAGA
>NZ_NXLP01000052.1:0-8056 GCF_003364125.1 Helicobacter sp. MIT 14-3879 | reverse complement strand
CATGTATAGAGTTCAATAAATATCATGCTAAAAACATCTTGCAAACACTGCAATCAAACCCAACTATTAGGGAAAAGTTGCAGCTACAAGATTGCGAATGTTTGCAGGGATTTGTAAATAGGAATTACACAAAGCTATATGATATAGTGGAAATAAAATCAAATGCGCTACAAGAAGAATCTTTTGGTAATTTTACCAACCATGCTACTTATCCTGAACTAAAACAAAAATTCGAAGTTATTAGAAACATTATACTCTCCCACCGCAAGCAACTGCAAAATCTTGCTCAACAGCAAATAGATTCTAAACCACAAGCCTACAACTTAAGTGATAAAACTTTCTACAAAAAACCTACAAAGCAATAAAATCATAGCAATATCCTATCTTGTTTTTAAGGCTTTGTACGGTCATTTTAAGGAGTTACAATAAGTATCACTAAAAATAAAAAAATAAGCTAGAGTGTAGAAAATTGATATTTTGTCATCAATAAAGACTACAATTTAGTTTTTAAAACTTGTGGTTTAGGCATTTTATTAGGCACAGCTTGATTAAATTAAGGAGATAAAATGCAGGCAGAATTTTTAGGATTCGGAATTGCGGGCAACTTTGCCAATCATTTAGAACAAGCAGGTGAAGCAAATGACTTTAAAGAAGTAATAAGCGATGAAGTAGGAGCACCAAAGGGCATATTTCCTTTCTATATTCCTAAAGACAACACATTCTTGGGACGTTACTGCATCGATAATTATAAAATTATTTTACCTAAAGACAGCTCTCTTAATGCACAAGCAGAACCAGAGATAGGGCTTGAATGTGAAGTAAGTTACAGTGCTGATGGCAAAGTCAAGAATCTTAATCCCAAATTCTTTATGGCATTTGATGATACTTCTATTCGCAATGACACAAACGCAACAAAAATCAGTCAAAAAAAGAATTTTTCTACAGCTTCAAAGGGGTGTGGCTTTAAGCTTCCTATTGATAAATTTGAAAAAGGCGGGATTTGCGATAACTATTCTATAACCTCTTTCCTCATTTTTGATGGCAAAGCGCATCAATATGGGGATAATGCTAAACTTACAAGTTATAGCTATTTTTATCAAAAATTGCTTGATTGGATTGTAAGAAAGCTCAATACACAAACTGACCACGCAGTATTGGAAAATTTGGGCGATATTATCAAGCGCACAAAACAACCATCAAAAATCCTTATTGCTATTGGAGCAACTAGTTACACACATTTAGCAGAAACTAGATTCTTACAAGAAGGAGATGAAGTTTGTGTAGTAGCATATAACCACAATAAATACAGCAATACACAAATCCAATCACTTGTTGAACAAGGAGTGATAGGATTAAAGGATTGTTCAATTGTACGACAGGAAGTTATTCGCCAACATTAAAGAAATCATTAAGAATTTTCTCTGAGAATTATGCTTCCTACAACCTGCATGCTAAGGAGAAAATATGCTATTATCAGAAGCCATAGAGGCGGCATTTGGCACTGTCATAACGCTTAAAAATTCTTTACACAAAGATTTTGAGCTCATAGGATTAGCTCCTTTGGAATCTGCTAGCCCGCGACATGTAAGCTATATCAATCAAGAACATTATGTCAAAGAATTAAAAGATTCTAAAGCGGGAGCAGTACTTATTAAAGAATCTCTTTTAGGAAAGATTCCAAGTTATATACAGCCGCTCGTAGTTGAGAATCCACACCTAGCATTTGCCTTATTATCCCAACTCTTTGCAAAAAGGGATTTTGTTAACTGTGAGTATAGCGAATCTAACATTCATGAAAGTGCTAGCATTGCTAAAGGAGTTTCAATAGGTAAAAATGTACATATTGGTGCTCACACTGTTGTTATGTCAAACGTCGTTTTGGCAGATAATGTTAGCATTGGCGAGCATTGCAAAATTTATCCCAATGTTGTTATTTACCGTGAAAGCGAGATTGGCAATCGAGTTCTTATTCATGCAGGAACTGTGATAGGCAGCGACGGATTTGGATATGCACAAACTGCACAGGGAGAACATATAAAGATTGAGCATAGCGGTAAAGCCGTAATAGAAGATGATGTCGAAATTGGCGCGAATAACGTTATCGATAGGGCTGTTTTCGGTGAAACGCGCATTAAAAAAGGCAGTAAAGTGGGGCATAGCTGCGTTGTTGCACACAACTCTATCATTGGGGAGCATTCCCTATTAGTAGCGCAAGTAGGGCTGGCTGGTTCTACTACAACGGGAAGAAATGTTATTTTAGGAGGGCAGGTTGGCACAGGGGGACATGTTCATATTGGTGATTTTACACAAGTAGCAGGTCGTGGAGCAGTTTCTAAGAATCTTCCACCCAAAAGTAAATGGGGAGGACACCCAATTATGGAACTTGATGAGTGGATGAAATTTTATGTCAAGCTTAGAAGACTGCTAAAAACACAGAAAAATACAAAACAAAACAACTAAATAATCTAAAAAAGTTAAGATAGCTGTTTGTCGTTTTTATAAAGTAAAATTCGCAAGAATTATGCCCAAATTCTGAAAAATTAGAATTTCTTATAAGTCTTAAAAATATTGCGAAAGAAGTGAAACTCTCAAGCAGATTCTCTACAAGCAACTTAATGGAATTTTTGCTGCTGGAAATCTGAATCTATTAAAAACTAACAGTAGCAATTATTGGGACAAATCAAAATTGCAAGAGACTTCGAGAAATTATAGCTTGATAGAGATACATAAACTAGCAAGAGCCAACCTCTACAAAGAGAAAGAAAGAGAAAGATTATTTTAATAATCCCACAAATAAAGCTAAAACACAATATTGTCTCTAAAGAAAATAACGAGGTTGTGTTCTTGCCTCACTTATAACTACATTTTTGATAACAACCTCTTAAGTATTTCTAAGATATTGTTGAATCGCAATATTAGCCTAATTCAATATATATACCATTGCGTTTAATTTTTCCTTCTAACTCATACTCTAAAACCTGATTGCCAAATTTCTGCATTGCTTCCGCAAACAATCCATTCTTACTCGCAAACTCCAAAAGGGTATCTTGTTGTCTTTCTTCATAGACAATCTCAAATTTCTCACACAAACTAGTAACAAAAGATTCTATGTCATAAATAGCTTTCGCGCTGCCCCTACTTAATAATTCTTGTGTGCCTAAGCTTTCATTCATTCTGTGTGGAAAAACAAAGAGATTCTTTTTTAATGCAATACAGAGATTAGCAGATGAACTTGAACCGCTACGTAAATCAGCCTGCGGTATAATGACCAAATCGCTTAAAATCACTATAATACGGTTACGTTCCAAAAAGCTATAGGCTCGTGGCATAACACTTTCTTCGTATTCACTTAATATTAACGCATTGCTGCGTATTCGTTCAATAAGTGAGCTATTTTCTTTTGGATAATTAAGATTAAGTCCTGCTGGTGAAACTAAAATGCTATTATCGCCGCTATGACTATGAGCGATACTATCTATACCAATGGCACCACCACTAAGAATAACAAAACCCTTTTGAGATAATTGTGCAGATAAAATAGCAGTGTGTTGTTTAACATATTGATTAGGAGTCCTTGTCCCAATAATTGCTACTTTTGGTTTTTTTAATAGATTCAGATTTCCAGCAGCAAAAATTCCATTGAATTGCTTGTAGAGATGCCTGCTTGAGAGTTTCGCCTCTTTCGCAATATTTTTAAGACTTATAAGAAATTCTAATTTTTCAGAATCTATATATTCTTTTAAGCACTCTCTATTTAAGAATTGAGACAAGGAATCTCCTTAATTGGTTAGATTAACAAAACTTTATTTTGCAACAAAACATTAAAATACCAATGATATTGTAGCCTCTTTCCACAATTCTAATTGCACATTACAATTAAAGATTAATGAATATAATAAAAATTTATATCATTATATACTTCAATCATAAAACATATCAAATCCAAAGACATTGACATCAAACAAGTAGAGAATCTCATGAATATCTTAGATTGGCTAATGTCGCAAATTAATGAATTATAATTGCTTAATAATCCGTTCTTAACTATAAATTGGCAATATTTTCTAGCTTAAACTTAAAAGACATTAGCGCAGTTAAAATTTAAAACACTTCATGAAATTTATACCCATGCTCTAACAAGATTCTATATATACTTTGCTTATGCTCACGACCTTTAATCTCTAAGCCTATTTCCACAATCGCATCACCATACTCAAGTTTAGTACTAACACGAGAATAATTGATGGATACAATGTTTGCCTCTTGATTTGTTAGTAATTCGGTGAGTTTTTGCAAACTTCCCGGTTTGTCAATAAGAATAACTTGAAACTTTATTCTCCTATCACTCTTTAATAATGCTTTCTCGATAATAACATTTAACATAGTAACATCAATGTTGCCACCGCTAATCACTGCACCTATTTTGTGTCTAGGTTCTAAATCTAACTTGTGATGAAGCAGTGCTGCTACTGTAGCTGCCCCTGCCCCTTCTGCAACAAGCTTTTGTGATTCTAATAAAAAGAGAATGGCACTTGCAATTTCTTCATCATCAACTTCAACAATCGAATCAACCCCTGCTAAAATACATTCAAAAACCGATTCATTCACATCTCGAACAGCAATTCCATCTGCTATGGTTCTTACAGAATCCGCGTTGCATGCTTTCCTTGCTTCAAAACTCATTTTCATAGCATTTGCACCCTTAGCATTCACGCCAATAATTTTGGTTTGCGGACTAAGAGTTTTATATACGCTAGCAATACCGCTAATAAGCCCACCGCCACCAATTGGGACAATAAGCATATCTAATTGTTCCTCTTCTATCATCTCAAGGGCAACACTACCCTGCCCTGCAATAACCTCACTATCTGCAAATGGATGAATAAAGCAAAGATTTTGTTCTTTGGCAAGATTAAGCGCATGACTGTATGCTTCATCATAATTATTACCCACAAGCACAACTTCAGCCCCCATCGCGCGTGTCCCTACAACCTTTAAAAGGGGTGTTGCCTCTGGCATAACAATAATCGCTCTTGTCTTAAAGTGTTGCGCACTAAAAGCTACGCCCTGTGCATGATTTCCTGCGCTTGCGCAAATTACGCCTCGAGATAAAATCTGTGTGCCTTTCTTGGAATCTTCCTCTTTAAGCGTGGCAATTTTATTAAATGCCCCTCGAATCTTAAATGCTCCCGTTGGCTGAAGATTTTCTTTTTTGAGATAAACCTGCGCATTAGCAACCTTGCTTAATCTGGGCGCATAGGCTAAGGGATGATGCGCAATAATACCTTGCAATCTTTTTGCGGCTTGTTTAATATTCTCTAGCGAGATTAATTGCATACAGAAACCTTAAAATACATAAGTTAATAAATTGAGGGGATATTGTAGCATGTTTTACGCACTTTCACTAAGGGTATTCTTAATTAAATTCATTTATCAAATTCTAAATATTCACATAAAATTTTAAGATATAATACATTCGGAAAATTAGCAAACTTTAAGGTTATACTTGCCTGCTAGTCAATGGAAAATCTTGCGATAAACACACTTAACTTTAGAGGAATCACTGTGAAAAAACTACTTGATTGCTTTGATTACATCAAACAGTATCATTCCGATATTTTAGATGTTGTTCATATCATGCTTGAGCTTTTTGTTTTTCGCAAAGAATCCCCAAATACTATCTCTCAACTTATTATCAAAGCACATAAAAGACAACCTATTAAAGAAGAATTTGAAGCAACCTTACAAAGTCTCATTGGCAATGGGCTGTATATTCCTATCAGTAAGGCGCTCAATATTCTTAAAGTACTTAAAGTCTTCTACTCAAGCAATATTGAAATTCATAATGTAGAACAATTCCTGCATATTATTTCACAAAAAAGAACGACCAATAAACTTTATTACTATTCCACGCCAAAAGAAGTCAATGATTTACTGATTCTCCTATTGGAACTACATGATGATGACTGTGTTTATAATCCTTGTTATGGTATTGGGAGTATCTTTTTATCTATCGGGAACACCAATCCTTATATTAAACTTTATGGTGAAGAGTTAGATGATAGGCTGTCAAATATTGCTAAGCTTATTGCAAGATTCAGCAACATTAGAGAATATGCACTTTTTGTTAATGATATTTTGCGCAAACCCCTATTTAAAGAACAAAATAAATTAAGAGAATTTGATAAAGTAATATGCAACCCGCCACTTTATATTCACATGGGTATAGAACAACTCAAAGAAGACGAAAGATTCAGTAAAACGGGTATGCTAGCGAAAAATTATCCCGAACTTGCATTTCTCACACACGCGCTCTCACATCTCAAACATAGAGGGGTATTTATTGTGCGCAATCAAACCCTACAAAAGAGCTTTTTAGAAGAGAAATTACGAGAGAGACTTGTCCAAGATCGCATGTTGGAAGCAGTCATAGAACTTCCGAAAAATATATTTCCTCACCAATCTTGCGATTTCTCAATTCTCATTATCTCACACAACAATCAAAACATACTGCATATCAATGCTAACAATCCCTATTTCTACATTAAAGACGGTAAATATAACCAACTTACTAAAATCCAAGAAATAGCCAATATCTTTAAGGAAAAACAACAAACACAGTTTTCTAAATTAACTAGCATAGAAGAAATAAAAATTCATGATTTACGTGCAAGCTATTATCTCTCTAATTCTCAAAAATATAGAGATTCTTTGCGTCTGGGTGATATAGAGATAGAAGTTTTTCGCGGACAACGCGTTTATGGAAGCAATAAAGACAGTAGCATTGAATATTATGACATTGGTATTGTAGATTTTTCACCCTGTGGATTTAGCACGCATTTTGAGAATAAAAAAACAAGCGGAGATTCCCAAAAAATCCATAAATATCGCTTAAAACCTTATGACATTTTATTATCATTAAGAGGAATTGTGCCAAAGATGACTATACTAAGTGAAACAGTGGATAATTTTATTGCCGTTGCAAATGCTGGAATTCTTATTTTGCGATTACAAAATAAAAATGAAGCCATCGGGCTATATTGCTATTTTTTTTCACAAAGAGGCTTTGAATGCCTCTCTGAAATCTATAGAAAAAGCGGTGAAAATATAGTTTATACCAATGAATTACTAGAAGTAAGAATTCCTTCTAATTATCTCGCGGGAAGTGCAATAAAAATGCAAAAAATAGAAGAGTTAAAAGCCGATTTTGAAATCTTAGAGGCAAGATTAGAGAGACTAAAACAAAGTTAAATATGCAATAATGACAAAATACCTATTGAAATCATAACATTCCGATAGGATTCACACTAAAACTGATGTTAAAGTAAAAATTCTAGAATCTTTTGTTGCCTTCTAAGAATCTATTTAGATGATTCATTGACACTAGATTCTTAAAAATTACGAGTATAGCCTATACTAAAAGAAATATTATGTGGAATAAAAGATTCAGCAGTATAACGAGTGCCTGTTGTACCTAGCTTTGATTTCCCGTGTTCTGCAAGCTCTACATTATTGGGCATAGGAACAAGCCACTGGGTAAGAAATTCGATTCTGTGTTTTGCAGCAATGCTAACATTAAGCCCCATATTAAGTCCAATCACAAAGTTAAAAGGCAGGTTATAGATTCCATCATAATATTGTTGTCCTCCTAATACTGCTCCAAGCACTATGCCAAAACCAGAATTTGGATTAACAAAATTGAAAGGAATATCTAGCAATAAATCCGCATTAAACAATACGCTCTGCGTCTTGAACTCTACGCTCGAATCCTTTAAGGAACCGCCCATATATTTATAACTCAAATATGCTCTTGAGCCAAAGAAAGGATAAGTAAAATACTGATAGCCTACTTTTCCTCCAAAGCCTACAAGATTCCCTGAAATATTATAATATCTAGTTTGTATGCCAAACGTCTCTAAATACATCGTAGAATCAATAGGCATAAAAGGAATCTCCAATCCTAACAAAAATCCTGTTTTTTTCTTATTGTACGCTAGGTAATTGTCTCCATAAACATTACTTGCAGGGTTTGAATAGGCAGGAGCTAAATTAGCGA
>NZ_NXLP01000177.1:0-698 GCF_003364125.1 Helicobacter sp. MIT 14-3879 | reverse complement strand
CTTTCTCTATTTGTTTATAACTATCCCACACTTCAAGCGCAAGTCCCGCAACAATAAACATCGCATTTGCTCCTTTGGCAAGCTTCACCGCTCCCCAAGGCTTAAATTTCAACAGACTGCCTAGCTCCAGCCCCACCATCTTTCCCATGCTCACTATTGTATCTCTAGCGATTTTTATATTGGATGCATTAATCACACCAGATTGTTGCAAGAAAGTGATTCCCTGCTTCCCATAACTAGAGATTACTTTTTCAAAATCATTCATTTCTGATTCAAAATGTATCGTGATAGCATTCAAATTGCTCACCACAGAGCCGATGTGTCTGTCAAATTCATTTTGGATTCTGCTATTAAGCACGACTCCTTCACTTCCAATTTCACGCTCAAAAAAATCATTAAAGGTCTCAAGGCTGCTGCCATTGAGTTGCACTATCACATCACTAAAATAATCTGTTATGAACTTTCTTAAGTCAGTACGTGCTTGATTGATTTTAGGCTCGATTCTCGTAATGTCTTTTTTAATCCTATTCATATTGTCATTTAGTTTTTCTATATCCATTTTGATTCTCTTATCGATTTGTTCAGCCTTTGGGATATATTTGTGCAACACATCTTGCATAATGCTTTTGTGTGTTGCTTGCACAATGTGTTCAAAGCCTCCATTGCGCTGGATACTGTTATAAGTAGCATCTTGTAAG
>NZ_NXLP01000176.1:0-721 GCF_003364125.1 Helicobacter sp. MIT 14-3879 | reverse complement strand
TTTAAGAGATTCTTCAGCCTCTAAAGGGGGTTCAGAATGACAAGAATCTTTATTTGTCATCTTTGCAAGTGTGGGTGATTTGCTACCGCAATGCACAAGAGAGTGTAACAGGCGAAATACCTCTAGTCTATAAGTTTTATATTAAGATTGGATTTGTCCTATTTGCAAATATGGATAAATCCTTAGGGATTGTGAGAGGGAGTGAAATGCCCGAAATATCTCTCAAATGGTCATACTAAAGACTCCTCTTGTCATTGCTTAGATTTAAGGTTAATTACACTTGTCATTACTCAAGGCTTTAGCCGAAATATCTCTCTTTATATCATACTAAGACTCTTTTTCTTGTCATGACTTTGGGCAAAGCCCGAAGTATCTCTTAGCTAAGTATCTCAAGATTCTACAATAAGAGATTCTTCAGCCTTGCTACGCAAAGCTTCAGAATGACAGGAGTGAAGTATTCTTAAGAATTTAAAAGATTCTACTAGAAATACTTTGCAATCGCTTTTAAGTATAACAAATAAAGATATTTTACTGCAATAGGACAATGACAAAGGACATAACAAACCCACCTTTGCCCTATTTAGACACCTTTTTTCATTCTGAAACTTTGGCACGCAACCTCTTGTCATGACTTTGGGCAAAGCCCGAAGTATCTCTAATAGAATCTTTGGATTATGCAATGTTTTATACTTTAAGCCTAATTTGAGAGTCTAAAGTAAAG
>NZ_NXLP01000175.1:0-737 GCF_003364125.1 Helicobacter sp. MIT 14-3879 | reverse complement strand
CTTTTGATTCTCTATTACTCTCTTAGATTCTCTTAATTCCTTTCTCACTTTGAGAATCTTTGTTCTTTAAAGATTCTTTAATCAAACAAAGATTTATGAAATATTAATGAAGCACATAATCAGAGAGAGATTTTTTATCCCATCAGATTCTATCTTTTTGTAGTCCTGTCATTTTTAAGGCTTTAAGCCTCAATTTACTTTGTTATTCTGTGAAGTCTCTTGCAACTCCTCTTGTCATTTTTAAGCTTTCTGTCATTATAAATTTGCTTGTCATTTTGAAATTCCACATTGTCATTACTTATTTGCAAGTTTTGGCAAGGGTGTTTATCATACTTAGATTCTAAATTAAATTTACACTTGAATTGTAGTGAAGAATCTCTAAATGACTCTACTAGAATATTTCCCCTTGTCATTCTAAGGCTTTGCTCAATTTACCTTGTCATTCTGAAGCTTTGCGTAGCAAGGCTGAAGAATCTATCGTTGATTCTAAGAGGTGTTTTACTTTCCCTCAACAAGACAAGTTAGATTGTCATTATGAACTTTGCTTTAGCAGGTGAAGAATCTCTTCTGCTAGATTAAAAAGAGCAAAGATTCTCAAAGTGAGAAAGGAATTAAGAGAATCTAAGAGAGTAAAGAGAATCAAAAGAGTAAGAATAAAAGAAGACAAAGCATAAGAGAGTTAAGGGATAAAGAATCTTAAAGCTTTAATAAAACTTTCAAATTAGGTTAGAATATAG
>NZ_NXLP01000051.1:0-8262 GCF_003364125.1 Helicobacter sp. MIT 14-3879 | reverse complement strand
TAACCACAGGAATAAGAAGTATGCAAAAGCAAAATAAGAAAAAATCAGTTAATGTTGGATTTAATCTTATTACAGAATCATTCATCTTATATTACTCTTATTACTCTTTTATTTTTATATATTTTATTTAATTATTTTTTATCTTTTCTATTATTAGATTTATATCTTGTATTTCCTTCTAAACTCATCTAATCTTTCTTTATCTTTATTCCACCAACCTTCAGGCTTGTAATCTTTATTTGCTAAATGAAAGTATCCATAAGAAGCCCAAGCTAATTCTGCATTTTCTTTAAGTTTATTAATTATCTCTTTGTTTGTCATCTTTATCTCCTATTATATTTTCCTTTAGGAAAACAATATAATTTTTTTACAGAAACCCAAAATCTTCCATCTGTTGATATATTCCAATTTACACCATCTATACGATGTGTATTCCAAGTTAAATCTAAAATCATTTCATCAATATTATTTCTATCTATTTTATGTTTAAAAAATACTTTAATTGTATCATCAAATTTTTTATATTTTAAAGGAATAGGAACATAGTAAGAATATAGGGGTGTATTTCTATTAT
Organism: Helicobacter sp. MIT 14-3879; assembly: GCF_003364125.1. Lineage (NCBI taxonomy): Bacteria > Pseudomonadati > Campylobacterota > Epsilonproteobacteria > Campylobacterales > Helicobacteraceae > Helicobacter > Helicobacter sp. MIT 14-3879. The sequence continues at coordinate 7,688 of NZ_NXLP01000051.1, read as the reverse complement.
AGAAGTCTTTATCTCTAAAATTAAGATAATAGAATTCAAGGGCTTGCTGCGTCATTGCTTTCTCCTTATTCAATTCCTCCCAATCCAAAGTATCCAAACTTAAATCAAAATAACTTAATATCTTATTATACTTCTCTTTATTATTAGGTAATTCATTTAACTCACACATTCTTTTAAACTCCCAATAACTAGGTTGTAAAGAATAAGGAGTATAATACAAGGGAATACCTATGAGATAAATAAGATAGAGAATACAAGAAAGATAAATACTATATAAGATTCTTTTAGACTTAGTAGAACCTTTTCTAAAGATTATTAATAAAAAAGTATAAATGATTTTAGAAATCTTAACAATAAGGAATGGTAATAGTAAAATAAAAAGAACAATCAAGCCAAAAGTAATAAATCCTATTGATTCTATAATGAGTAATGTAAAAGGAAATACAATAAGAAATAGGGTAAATGAGATAACAATTTAAATTTTATTCCTTTATTTTTTATTTAGTTAATTTATATTCTCATTTTTTTAAATCTATTATATTTTATATTTAATTTTATCTTTAAGATTCCTTAACATTATTTAATTATTATTTTTTTATTTCTTTACTTTGTTTAATTTATTACTTTCTTTATTTCTACTAATAAAATTGTGTTTTAAACCAAATTAGATTATTTATTATTATCTAATTTTTCATTATTTAATATACAAAAGCTTTGAGCTAAATGTCCTCCTAGTGAGTGTCCTACTACATTAATTTTAAAAGAATTATCTCTTATATCTTTTTGTATTTCTTTTAAGACTTCATTTTTAAATTTAACTAAAGAGATGATTTGAGGGATACCAACTCCTATTGTTATAAAGCCATCAGTTAAAAGCATATCTTTAAAAAATTCTTTTCCACTTGTTTCTGTGCCTCTAAAAGCTAAGATATAAGTATCATCTTTATCTTTAGCTTGAGTATCTTTAAAGAGAGTATGAGAATATCCACTTATAGTAGTATTGGATTGATGATGGAGGAGTTTAAAGCGAGAAGTAAAGAATTTAGTGCGAGGAGAGAGGTGGTGGATAGTATTTTTATCTTGTTGTTTATCTTGTTCTTTACTTTGTTCTTGTTTTTCTTTATAATCTCGTGTCATCTCTCCTCTTTTTTATTTTCTCTCATACTTGTATTTTTTCCAATACTCTTCCAAGCCCTTATTAAAATCAATCTCTAAATCTAGCACTTCTTTAGGAAAGACATAAGGGCGAGCAGAAGGAAGCCCATAAGGGAGATTAGAATAGCGGAGATAGGTGATATAGCCATTATAATACTCTAAAGGGTTTTTAGCATTTTTATAAGTCCTAAAATTTTGCACAATAATTGCCCACATCATTAAATAATATTCCTTAATGCTCTTTAGTGTAGAGCCTTTTGTTCTAGGGTCTTTGATATAGCCATATTTTACAGCCCAGCCTATTCCCATCCATCGCTCACCCTCATCGGTTTCATTAAGGACTGAACCAATAGCGCAATTATCTATAAATGAAGTTAAATCTATCACTTCATCAGGGGGAAACTTCTCATCAAAGTAAGGGTCAAGCCCATTGATTAATCCCTTTTGTGTAGCAGATTTTTGAGCATAAGCTCGGAATTGTTCAACTTTAAGAGGGGAGCGAGGAAAGTCTCCAGCAGTGAGCCTATAATTTTCCTCAAGCCTACTGATTGCACCATTATTTCCAAGTGCGATAGCACAACGCAAACAAGCTTGGAACATTATAATAGAATACCAACCCACTTCATTGAATCCCAAATTATTTGGTGAATAATTACTTGCTGCTTTATAAAACGCCAAAGGACTTTGATACTTAATCGCTGCGGCTAACCATAGCTCTGCAGTAACCCGCTTATTTTTAAATCCTTTTTTCTGTGTCTCCTCATCAATGGCTTCCCACACCACACATTCTAGTGCATAGCTATAACAATCTCTAGCCTCTTCCTCATTGAGTTTTAAGTAACTCGAAGCATAGGATTGCCGCCCATATTCACACCATTTGTAGAGCTGATAATACATATAGGCATTTTCTGGAATCTTCTCATACAATAAATCTTTAGTTATTTTAGTGCATTCTTCAATTTCTCCTTCTTCTCTATATTCTGCAAATTGACCTTTTTTAAAGAGTAGCTTTGCTAATTCTACTCCTGCTTTTGAATATTGCTCTTTATAGGCAACTCTTAAATTATGAAAAATCTCTTTTTGAATCTTAGAATCTAGGGAATTAAAGTCTGTTTCTCTGTGAGCATCTAAAAGGCTTTTAGCTTTTTGATAAGCTCTTTTGGCAGCATCACTAATTCTCTCACTATATTTATAAGGCTCATAATCCACGTTCACATAAGGTAAAAGCACTGATTTAAGCTCACTCTTTCGCACAATCATTTTTCTTTGTTCTTTATAACTTAGCTTTACAAAGGCTTCTTTTTCTTCCTTACTCCATTTTATGCCACTGCCATTAGGGTGGGGTTTATAGGATTTGAGGGTTTGGAGAATGAAATGCTTTTGCCACTCTATAAAATCAGTATCCTCTGGCAGATTAAATTCTGCTGCTACTTTCTCTCGAATTTCGCTTAACTTATGCCAAAACGGAAGTTCTTTTGATTTAAATATCGCACCTTTCATTCTCGCCCCCTATTATTTTAATCCACAATATCAATCATAGTAGGGATATAGTCTTCATTATAGATAAGATTGCCACAGAGATACTTATCAGGACTCTTATCTGCTTTTTCTGCACCATCGTCATATGTAGTTTCGTTGTCGTTTTGACTATTCTCTTCTACAGATATTAATCCTCTATACATTCCATAATTATACTCCGCAACTCTTTTAAGCTGAATAAGAAAATCGTGATTAAACTTTATGCCCCCTTTGGCATTGCCCTCTACTTCTATGAAGTTTTCATCGCTATTATCAAGCTCTTTTGCCTTTTTAAGTTTCACTCTGATAAATTTATCGCTTGTGAGATTCTCCAATGTGTAATAGCTAGGTTTAGTTTGTAGCTCCTCTCTTAAATAGGATTCTAACTCTTGATTTTCTCCCATATCTAAATAAAACCATAGCTTCGCATAGGCTTCTTTGACGACACTCTTCCCTCTTTCTCCTATCCCTATTAGATTTACTTTGTTATTCATAAAATGCCTTAATGTCTCTTTGAGCGATTTTAAGGAATTTTGAGAATCTTGATTAAAGAGAGCAATGCTTGGCGTATGCACAAAAAGCCCACTATTTAGAGCAGAGCCTCCTATGATAAGGGCTTTTAAATCTGCATTAATGAGTGTTTGAGTAATTTCTATGGGAAAGGTTAGGTATTCACTACCTTGCTTACAAGTCGCATAAGGGGTGTTGGTGTGGCGATTGAGAGCAAAGGTAAGCGCAATGGCTTGTTGTTTCATATCCTTAACACTGCCTATTTGCACGGGAAATATTTCATCTAAAATAATATTGCACATATAAGAAATCGTAGAATTTGCAATCACAGGGAGCCAAGAAAGCCCTTTGGGTAAATCAACAGAGTGCAAATTAAAGTGTTTTTTGTCTAATTCTTCTGCTATGTTTGAGGTAATGTCTTTTATTTTCTCTTTTGTAGAATCCTCAAATATCATAGCACTTACAATGCCATATTTATCAATCTTTTTTAATCTATCTTTTAACTCATCTTTTAATATTTTTTGACCAGAATCTATGGAGATTTCATAAATAGCTTTGAAAACTCCTTCTTTGGCATCACAAAGGAGCAATCTTTCAAACTCTTTATCATTGAGATTGCTTAAAGCACAGAAACTAATGATAAACTCATAACACGCTAGCAAATTATCTATAACGCTCCTTGCAGATTGATGAGGCTTACTTGTTGCATTAATCTCACAGATAATCAGCCTACAAAACAAAAATCTCTCCCTCTCCTCTAAGCAATTCAAAAAAGATCGATTGAGTGGCAGAAGAGGGATAACATACTCTATTGTTATTTGATAATACGCATTTTGATTACTTGTTTGCAGCTCTTCTTCGGCTTTAGATTGCTCTTTTTTAATCTTATCTTGGGCATTTTGCAATAGAGATTCTAAATCCTCCTCATTAGCATTTATCTTTTTGTTAAAATACTTATCTAATAGTGCGATACAAAGCTTTTCTGTTTCTTTTGCCTGATAAAAGATATTATTGGGTGTTGTTTGTTTATCTATCTCATTTGTAAAAGTTTCTGTTTTAAAGAATCTTTCTAATATTTCTCTTTGCTTATTGTATTCTACTTCAAGTTCTTTTTGATAATCTTTGAATCTTGCGACCTCATAAGCATTAAAATGCGAAAAGAGTTTAGAAACATCTAGGATAATCGCTATCATCTCTTGAAATATCTTTTGTATGTCTGCTTTTGCTTTTGATAATGCCTGTTGATCATTTCCATACCAATAAAGCCTTAAAAGTGAGTTATTCATATATTCATCAAGCATTTTTGCATGTTTTTTTGTGATGAATATCTGACATAAATCATAAACAAAATTACAAAAATCTTTTTCATTCATAGCACATAATTTTTTATCATTAAGAGAATAAGACAAGATAGAATTCCCTTGATATTTAACTTCTCCAGCATTATACTCTTTGATTAGCTTGCCAAGATTTTGTGTTAGATAATGGGTTTGTTGTGTTTGATTATGATAAGCATAGTTTTCTAGCTTTTTAAATAAATCTGTGAGATTATCAATCAATGTTCTTACAAAGATTGCTTTTTTTACCCTATACATCGCTGATAGAAACAACACATTTTTCTTTGTATTCCCATTATCAAAAATTTTATCTTTGATGTGTTGTTGTGTCTGATATTCAGGCAATCCATTATGAAGACAATTTGTAAGAAAAAGAGCAGTTTTATTCATTCTTGGTTTATTTTGCTGTTTGCTTGGTGTAAAGCTTTGTAGTAGCATATCATTTGCTAATATAGAACTAAAGCTAGAGGATTTGACAAACAAAAAGCTATCAAACTTCAAAAACATACTTTGCAAATGTTGAAAAGCTGAAGAGTGTAAAAGATTATTTTCTTTATCTTTCTTGTATATCTTATATAAATGCTCGAAACTAAAGGTTGAGAATTGAGTATTTTTTTTTACATTTATATAAATAGAATCATCATCTTTATTATTTTTTTCAAAAATATTTTCAATATAGGCTTGATTTGGTTCTTTTTCACTATTTAAAGACAGGGTAACCTTATAAGATATATCCTCAAAATTTGAAACATTATTTTTTAAAAATGGATATAAAAAGGTGGAGTTAAATTTTACATCATTAGGATACAAATAATAGATAAAAAGATTGTCTTTTTGTGTTGTAATAAGATTACCAGCTCCAATATGCCCAAAATTCAAAAGACTTACTAAAGGATAATCCAAACGCTCATAAATACTTAGTATCGCTCCATAAACCCTATAAGCTGCTTCAATCTTTTGGTTGTTCTTATGTTTAGTAGAGAAAAAGTCATAAATCTCCCACAAAAGGTAAATGAGTGAGAAAGTAATACCAAAAGGTCCCGATACAGGCAAAAAAACCTTAAGAAATCGCTTTGCCATACTTGTGCCAAATTTATGGATTAAAATATGTGCTAAGGCTGGCAAGTATGTTGTGCCGATAATTTGTGCGGTTAAATTAATCATATCTTTATTAAATCTATTTTCAAAATCCTTTTGAGCTTCCTTTGCATCTTTGTCTAATGATTTACAAATTTCATCTAAAGCCTCCTTTGCCTTAGTGAATGCTTCTTGGGTATTGGAGAAATTATAATCTTTAATATCACTGAATATCATATTATCTTTTTTATAAGAATTGAGATTGCTTTTTATCTGATTTAATTTTTTTTCAATCTCTTCAGCACCCTTACTTTCATCACTTAATAATGAAATAAGATTTATCATTATCATACTTAAATCTAAAACTTCTTTTGCATCGTTTGAAGTTTGTGTAGAAATTTTGTAAGAACTATTTTTTTGAATCTCTTTTTCATTCTGCTCTAAGATAATATTATCTGTCTTATCTAGTGTGAAAATTTCTAAGTTTGATTCCTCTTGAGTATTATTCAAGCGGCAAATTTGCAAGGCTAATTGCAAATCTACAACCTGCATTTTTGTAACATTTTGTAAGTAATATTGAGCATCTTCTTGCAAATTGAGTTTCTCAAGATGAATATTGGCACTATACCCTATATGTTTAGGAGAAATAAACTTGGATTGAACTTCAATTATATCTTTATGTTTCATTTTCGCCTCCTTTAGCACTATGCTCATCTGTTATTTTTTCAAAATAATCATCAAATATCATTAGAACAACTGCAATAGAGGCTGTTCCAAAAATAATAGCTAAGCCAATGAAAAAATCAATCTTTAAAGTAAGTTTCAAAACAACCGCCACAATAAATCCCACACAAAGTGCAATATTTATGTTTTTTTAGGAGGTCTTTTTACTTTATATTTTGTGCTACATTTTGGGCATTGCACAATAGGTTGCCAATCATCATAAATGTTCTCTTCGGGATTTGCAAGATTTCCCATTAGCTTATTAATCCTCTCTCCACACTCACATTGATGATAAAACGACAACATTGCCCACTCCTTATATCATCTCTTATTACACACAAAGTGCTTATCTATTTGGCGGAAGAAGCCTCCCTTGTTCATCATACTCTTTTACCACACCATCTAGCCTACCACCTAATTCGTATGAAGCTTCACTTTTAAGCTGTCCATTTTCATAATACTCTTTCACAACACCATAGAAATAATCACTTTTGTGTGGAGCCTCTCTTTTAAGCTGTCCATTTTCATAATACTTTTTCTCCACACCATTTGCGTTATTATTTTTGTATGGAATTTCTATTTTAAGCTGTCCATTTTCATAATACTCTTTTAAAATACCATTGAATTTACCAAATTCAAATGGAGCCTCTCTTTTAAGCTGTCCAGATTCATAATACTCTTTCTCCACACCATTCTTCTTGCCAAATTCAAATGGAGCTTCACTTTTAAGCTGTCCAGATTCATAATACTCTTTCTTCACACCATTTAATTTATCATCTTTGTATGGAGCTTCACTTATAAGCTGTCCCGATTTATAATACCATTTCCAAGCACCATTGAGTTTATCATTTTCGTATTGAGCTTCACTTTTAAGCTGTCCAGATTCATAATACCATTTTAAAATACCATTTGTTTTATTATCTTTGAGTGGGACTTCTCTTTTAAGCTGTCCATTTTCATAATACTCTTTCATAACACCATTTATCTTACCATTTTCGTATGGAGCTTCACTTTCAAGCTTACCATTTTCATAATACTCTTTCTTCACACAACCGCTAAACCTATCTTTATAATTCTCACACTCCATCAATGGCTTTGCATGTCCTACACACAAACATATTGATAACAGCATAGCAGAATTTACTATTTTCCTTAACATTTCTTCATCTCCTTATGCAAGTTCCTTTAAAAAATACCTTTTAAGTTTATTAACCAAATATTATAACTTAACATCTATAAAATTTCCTAATTCTTTATTCCTATCTTACCTCCATTCTTACTTTCTCCATTCCACTAGGAGATAAAAGTATTGAACCTTGAATATTAAGAGTAGTTATAGTATTAGAATCATTATTAGTATTATCTATA
>NZ_NXLP01000174.1:0-756 GCF_003364125.1 Helicobacter sp. MIT 14-3879 | reverse complement strand
AATGCAAAATCTTAAAATCAATATCAAAAATCGCTTAGTTCAAGCATTACGCAATAAGTTTGAAAACTACAAGCCTGAAACTTCCTCAATGCCTTTCCATACAAGACTTTTAGGCAAGGATAGAATGGCACTTTATAGCTTTATCCAAAGTCTAAATACAAATTTTGGCACAAGTATTTTTACTAAAGAAACTGCGGCTTTGCCTTGTTTTGAGCCAGTAGCGGAAGAATTAGGACTAAATAGATTTGATACAATCAAGCGACAAGCAGTAGCAGGAGAGATAATAACAAAAGAATCACAAAGAATTATTCAAGATATTATGGATTCTTTAGAAAGTGGAAATTCTAAACCCAATAAACTTGAGGAAATCACTAGAATCTTAGCGGTTGCACAAAATGGTGAGACAAGCATTATTAAGCCTCCCAAGGTGGATTTATTTTTGCAAAAAGGCAGTGATGTTTATTTAATTGATATTAAAACTGCTAAACCAAACAAGGGAGGGTTTAAAGAATTTAAACGCACACTTTTAACGTGGGTGGCGTGTTTTGCTTATAGTAATCCAAATTTAAATATTCAATCACTGATTGCCATTCCTTATAATCCTTATGAACCAAAACCTTATGAGCGTTGGACAATGGCAGGTATGTTGGACTTGAATGCAGAACTTAAAGTTGCTAATGAATTTTGGGATTTTCTAGGTGGAGCAGGAAGTTATGGGCTTATTTTGTCTGCTTTTGAAGAAGTAGGACAAGAAAT
>NZ_NXLP01000173.1:0-785 GCF_003364125.1 Helicobacter sp. MIT 14-3879 | reverse complement strand
TTTTTCATCTCTTAATTCTTTATCTTCCTTGTCTAAAATATCAGGGTGAGTATGGGTTAAACCAAGAAAAGCGTGAGGGATAGAAATAGGTAGGATTTCCAATTTAGTTTTCATAGGTTCTATATATAAAGTTACAAAATATCGCATAAAACTTCCTTATAAGTGGCTAAAAAAATAATTTGCACAATAAGCAAAATACCACAATAACATACTAATCAGTATAAAACAACACATTATGCTTAAACTATAAAATCTGTATTGTATTTTACGAATTCTATATAAAAATATATAAAATAAGATAAAAAAAATACAATTAAGATTTAAAATTAATGCCATATGATAACATGTGTCTATTATCTTACTTGTTGTAGAAAATATGACCTTGATAAGTTCAATAACGATTAACGATATGTAGCCAGTAGGAACAAACATAATAACTGCAAACACCACCATTAACCCAAAGCACAAAAAACAATCTGGTATAAATTTATCCCATTGAAATTGTTTTTTCATAGCTATATTCCTATGTATTGATTATTCTTAAAAGACTTTGCCGATACTGCCATCATCGAAAAATTTATCCCATAACATTTTAATCATACCTGTGGCACTACCAAAACCAAAGAATCCCTCATCATTATTTCTATCATAAGTAAGAACATAAGGATTAATCGTTGGATACATTTTTTCATACCATTTTTTATCAAAATCTTTCCAATCTTTATTTTTAAGTTTTTCATCTCTTAATTCTTTATCAATTTTATCTAAAATATCAGGGTGAGTAT
>NZ_NXLP01000006.1:0-92143 GCF_003364125.1 Helicobacter sp. MIT 14-3879 | reverse complement strand
TATGATTTAAATGATGAGGAAATTAATTTAATAGAATCTGAATTTGCTAATAGGGGGGGGGTAATTGAGAATATCTATCATTTACTAGAATCTTTTATGAAGGATTTTAAAGCCTCTTATAGTTTTAATTCCGCTTCTTGTCATTCTGAATCTTACTATTTAGATTCTAAGAGATGTTTCGCTACCGCTCAACAAGACAAAGTAATTCTTCAACAAGACAAAATTTGTCATTCTGAACCTTCTCATTATTATTCTAGGCTGCCTAATTCTCCTTGTCATTCTGAGCTTTCACAAGAAAGCGAAGAATCTCTAAGAAAATCTCATCTTAAGCAAAGCGAAGAATCTCTTAATAATTCTTATAGAGATGTTTATCCCTATGGGAATTTGAGTGCTAATGCTCCTGCATCGGCTTTGCCTCAACAAGACAAAATAAAAGCTCATAACATAATAGAATATGAGGGCAAGATTATCTATCCAGAAACAACACAAAATGTTAATTTTATGATTGATAAAATGGGTTATTTTTTAGATAAAACTGCTTTTATGATAAAAGGAAATGAATTAGAATATCTCAATGCTGTGCTTGCTTCTAAGATAAGTTTTTGGTATTTAAAGAAAACTTGTAGCACGCTTAATGCAGATGGTCTTAGTATGAGTAAAATCTATGTAGAAAAATTACCTGTGGTAGAAACGCATAAAATAGATTCTAAGCTTCTGGCTGAAATTAAGACTTTAGCTAGTGAAATTTTAGAATCTAAAAATAGAAAAGAAATATCTACAAAAGCTTTGGAAACTAGGCTTGATAATCTCATCTATGAAGCTTATGATTTAAATGATGAGGAAATTAATTTAATAGAATCTGAATTTGCTAATAGGGGGGGGGTAATTGAGAATATCTATCATTTACTAGAATCTTTTATGAAGGATTCTGTGAGAAGCTATAAAGACAAGTTAATTTGGGCAGAACTTGCACGAAGTGGAAATGCCTTTGTTGTAGATAATGAGGGGTATTATTTGCTTGCTGGGGCTTTTTTACTCACGCTTTATGATAAGAGCCAAGATATTTTCTATCTCTCTGCGATATTTAATAATCCTTTAGCTTTATTTTATTTGGAGCAGGTGTATTCTAAGCTTGATGAGACAGGTTGGCAATGGAAAAAAGACCCTGTGGAAAAAATTCCTATCCCTAAAATTGACGCTGGAAACAAAGATTTAGCTGATGAAATCATTGCTATGGCAAGGCAAATTAACCACAATAAAGATAAAACCCTAGAAGAAAGTATCAAACAAAAGGTCTATATGCTTTATAATTTGAGTAAAGAAGAAATCACCCTATTAGAATCTTTTGCCACTAGCGGGGGGGGGAGATAAAAATATATCTTAATGCCTTTATGCAAATGTTTATGCGGGATTCTCAATTCTCTTATCATTCTAAAACTTGCTTGCAAGGTGAGGAAACTCATCATAATAACCCATCCCCTAATCCCCTCCGCAATGGAGGGGGAAGGACAGAAAACTTCCTAAATGGAGGGGGAAAGCAAGAAAGTCCCATCTATACACATAACAAAGGGAAGTATCAAGGCAAGATTCTTTATCCTTGCATAATGGCAAGTGAGCCTTGCTTTGTGTATGAAAAAAATGGATTCTTTGCTCCAGCTCCTGCAAATATCATCACAGGCAAAGAAAATGAAATGAAGTATCTCACAGGGCTTCTAAACTCTCAATGTGTGTATTTTGCAATGCGTAGGTTTTATATGGGAGGAGGAATTGAGGGAGAGTTAAAAACAAATAATCTTTTAAAACTTCCAATTCCACAAATCACAAAATCTAACCAAAAAATTGTTGATAAAATCATCACTTTAGTCGATAAGATTTTAGAATCCAAAGCAAAAGACTCCACAACTAACACAAGCAAATTAGAATCTAAAATTGATATTTTAGTGTATGAATTGTATAATCTAACAAACGAAGAAATTAAAATTATAGAGGGCAAATAATGGAAGAAAAAATGCGTTTTTTGTTATTGAAACAAATATTGCAAAAAAGCCCTCTTGACTTGGCGGCAATAGAAGTATCATTAATGCAAGGGAAACGCAAAGCAGATTTGCTAATTGCTAAAAAAAATGAATTGATAGCATATGAAATAAAATCATGCAAAGACAATCTTGCAAAACTTAATGGGCAAATTTCGGACTATCTAAAAATATTTGATAAAGTCTATGTAGTTTTAGATATAAAATTTAAAAAAGACATTATAAGCATTCCCGAGCAAGTAGGTATTATTTTATTTGATTCTAAAAGTTCGAAATTTAAAATACTCAGAAAACCTCAAAAGAATAACCCTATAATGTATTATCAGACTTTGTTTGTTAATAGTAAAAAATTAAAGCTTTATAAACAGAATGGAATAATAGATATTTTTGATTTAAGACATTTTTTAGTGAAACATTTGAAGAAAAAAGATTTAAAGCAGTTAGTTTTTGAATGCTTGAAAGAAAAATATTCTTATGGTTTTGAGCTTTTTCAGAAAATTTTTCATAACAATGAAATTCATTTGAGCGATATATATCTTTTATATTGCTCTAGCCAAATTAAAACTAGTGCGTAAGGAAGTTTGTAATGAATACTAAATTTGGATTCTCTCTTGGTGTTTTGCTTGGAATGCTAATAATTTTTATATCTGTTGCTTTTTTCTCCTGGAATATTAAAGGTGAATTATTGAATCTTTATATTTTAGGGAATGAACTTAAGGGGTCAGCAGATACTAACAAAACACTTGAAGTATTAATTTCTGAGAATAAACTTATTTCGGCTAAAGATTTCTTTGGCTTTTATATTTCATATTACAATAATTTTATTGTTATTTTAAGCTGTATTATTGGTGCTTTTGCTATTACTTCGTTTATATATATTAGGAACAAAAATGAAGAAACAAATGAAAAAATCAAAAATGAGACTAAAGAACAAATTGATAATTTTTTGAAAGATAACACTAATATCAAAATGAGAATTCAAGAAGTAACAGAAGATTCCATAAAAGACATTATGGAAAGAATGGAAAAAATAGAAAATGATATAATAAAAATTCAAGATTTAAAAGAAATGCAAGAAACCAATAAAGAAATAGCTAAAGAAATAACAACACCAATGACAAAGGATTGATATGGCTTTTATAGAAGAGCAAACATTGTCCGAAAGTAGTTTAGATTTAGAGCAAAAAAGTATTTATGAGATATACAAAGAAGCGCAACAAAATAATCTTTCTATAAAGCCCTTTGATATTTTCTCTTATGTTAAGACTATTAATGAAATTAGGCTCATAGATGAATATTTAGAAGATGATATTTCTGGGATTATTGAAAAATTTTCAAATTACTACCAAATTACTTTGAGCAAATATCATTCGCAACTAAGGAGAAGATTTACATTAGCTCACGAATTAGGACATTTTATTCTTCATAAAAAATATTTAAAAGATAATAAAAAAATAGAGGATAATATTTTATTTAGAAAACAATCCAATACGAATCATATAGAATTAGAAGCTAATGAGTTTGCAGCTGCACTCTTAATGCCAAAACTTGAATTTGAAAAAGAAATCAAAGATGGTAATAATACTATTGAAAAATTATCATCTCGTTTTCAAGTTTCTTATGCAGCTGTAAAATACAGAGCCTTTAAACTAGGATATATAAGGGAGTATTAATGAGTTTTGTTTATTTTCCTATTTTAAAAAGTAGAACCTCTGAATTAAGGGCTTATGAAAATTTGTCAATTCAATCCAAACAAGAAATGCTGCCCATTATTGAATTAACAAAATCAAGAATTAGCAAAAGTAATCCTGAAGGATCTATTGAGAAGAAAATAGAAGAGATAAAAAAAATATTGGATAGTAATTTATTTATCTTGGATTTAACAACCGATGAAACTCTCAAAAATCCTCAAATTGACAAAATGCTTTTAAACTATCAAGATGGATATAAAGAATGGGTAGATTTTGTTAAAAAAATTATCATCGATTACAATCTCAAAATAATTCCTTGCATTCATTACAATCCCAAACGCATTGAAGATGTCAAATTGCAAATTAAGCAGCTTAAGGAAAGTGTTAAAGGTTTAAATCTACCACTTGCTTTAAGGCTTGATGCAAATAATAATAAAAATCCTAAATACATAGAGGCAATAAAAGAATTCACAAAAGATTGTATTTTAATTTTAGATGGTGGTTATATAGAAGGAGAAGAATATTTGGATTTTAATCTTCAGTCTATCAATGAATATAATTTTAAAAGCATAATTTTTGCTTGTTCTTCATTTCCTCCAACCTTACCTAACAATGGTAAAGAAGTAGTAGAAAAATATCTATTAACTGAACAAAAAAATTATGTTTCCTTAAAAGAGCGATACCCACATATCTTTTATGGAGATTATGCCTGCACTCACCCCATAAGATACGATACGCAAGTAAGAGGTTGGATTCCTAGAATAGATATTCCATTGTTGAAAAATAATCAAGAATACATAGTATATTATTATAGATGTAGAACTTCAGAAAGAATTAATATCGAACAAGCTTATCAAAATTGTGCAAAATCCCTTTTTCAGTTAGATGAGATAAAAAATGTTATGAATAATTCTATTTGGGGATTTAATGTTTTTAATGATGTCATAAATGGCTATGTGGCTGGAAAAAGTCCTTCATTTTGGATTTCTGTTAGAATAAATATTTATATTACTGCCACTTTGGAAAAACTTAAAAGGTTAAAATGGGGAATTTTAAAGCTTTAACCTTATTTTCTGTCAATATAAACAAACCAGAATTTATTTTATCAATAAAAAACATAAATTATAAAATACAGAATCGTTTTTATATTGCATTATTTGAATTGTAGCTTAAACTCAAACTTATTTGCGATGACAATCCCCCGCAACCCCCTAACAAACACTAGGTGTCATGCTTTAAAATGCTCGTATCTTTCGTGTAAGTGAGGACAATGGACAAACACAGACACAAACCTTGCAAAACTCCCCCTTTGGCATTAGTAGTATGGTAGGTTTATTGAGGACTTTGGGATTGCGGGGTTACAATTCAAAGCAAAATTCCACCAAAGATTCGGACGTAAAGAACGCATAGGCGGGCACTAGCAGCACAGATTCAATGACACAACACACAAACACCAAAGGAGCAAATAGAGTTCATCACCCTAAACAACGGCGTCAAAATACCAATCCTAAGCTATGTTGTATAGTAGATTAAGCCAAAAGACATACAAAAGCATGCAGAATACTCAATCAGTCGGGGAACACCCAACACAAGCAAGCTAGAATCTAAAATTGATATTTTAGTGTATAAACTCTATCACCTCATCAATGAGGAGATTAAAATCATAGAGACAAGCTAAAAATTTATTATTAGTATGTTAGAATATAAAAAACAAAAATGTGAGATAAAAAATGAAAGAATTAAAATGGTTATTATTTGGCATTTTAACTGCTGGTGTGGGCTTTTTACTCTACAAACTTTACAAAAAAGATTCTAATAAAAATACTTACATTGATGGATTTGCAGAGGGATATATGGGTGGATTTTCTGCTACACCCTCACCAACTGCACCCAAAAAATATGGAGAGGTTGCGCTAGAGATTCAGCAAAAGCAAATACAAGCTTACAAGCAAATCAATGCGAATCATCAAAAACAAAGAATAAGTCTTAAAAAATGAACAAAAAACCTGCAAGATAAAGATAGTCATTCTAACAATACAAATCCACAAAATCAACTCAATATCCAAAACAATATTTTTATGGAAAATGAGTTTAATGCCATAGGAAAATTACCTGAACCTCTAGCAAACCGTGCTTTTACTTTGCTAGAAAAAACAGCTGAACATAAAATGCAAATAGATAAAGAAATCATTGAATTAGAAAAACAAGAGCAGAAAATAGGGTAAGTGATAGTCGTTGGTTCTATGCTTTGCAGGGATTGGGAGCTTTAGGTGCATTTATTTTTATTGTTGGGAGTTTAGGGATATTTGCTTACCTTATTATACAGGATAAGCCCAATGCTTGGCTTTCGCTTCTTCCTGCAATTATAACTTCCCTTGTAAAACTAGGAAATATTAAAAATCGTAGATAAGCATCGCAGATTCTATCATAGCCTTAGTGGAGGAGATTTTAAGGCTTAAAGCTTGTCATTTTAAGCACTCTTGTTATTTTGAATCTTCCTCTTGTCATTCTAAAAGAGCGCAAGGCAAGAATGAAGAATCTAGCAATCTTTGTCATTATGCTTTTTGTCATTCTAGGCTGCCTAATTCATTTTGTCATTCTGAGCTTTCACAAGAAAGCGAAGAATCTCATAAAGATTTCGCCATTTGTCATTCTGAACCTGCCCTAGCAGGTGAAGAATCTCATAGAGATTCTGCCACTTATCTTTCTGAATCTTATTATTTAGATTCTAAGAGATGTTTCGCTACCGCTCAACAAGACAAAGGAATTCTTCAACAAGATAAAGCTTGTCATACTGAAGATTCTCATTGTCATTCTAGGCTGCCTAGTTCTCCTTATTATTTTGAATCTTCATCTTGTCATTCTGAACTTGCATTAGCAGGTGAAGAATCTCTTAGAGAATCTCATTTTGAGCATAGCAAAATATCTATTCCTGCAGATTCTAAAAGAGATACTTCGCATACGCTTAAGATGACAAAAGACAAAACTTGTCATTCTGAAGTGTTAGCTGAAGAATCTCAAAAGGAATGTAATAGAGATACTTCGCATACGCTCAGTATGACAAAGAGAGATATTTCGGGCATTTGCCCTCGTGCGTTGCGCGAGCAACTCACCCACACTTGCAAATATGACAAAAGAGATTCTTCACCTGCTAGGGCAGGTTTAGAATGGCAAAGCCCCAACACCTATATTGATGTAGTATGAAAATTCTAGTGGCTAGAGCAGGTTCAATATGACAAGATAGCCCAATATGACAAAGCCCCCAACACAAGCAAGCTAGAATCTCAAATTGATATTTAGTGTATAAGCTCTATAATTTAAGTAACGAGGAAATGAGGATTATAGAAAGTAAGGAATAGATAGACTAAAATGTAGTGCTTATGTTTTAACATTCATAATAGGGAAATGAGGATTATACAGACTAAAATATCCAAAATTAATATTTTAGTCTCTTTAATTTATATCATTAAAGTGATAAAGAAATTGAGATTACAATAATATTTAAGGATAAGAATGCCAAATACTAAAACGAGGAAATGAGGATTATAGAAAGTAAGGAATAGATAGACTAAAATGTAGTGCTTATGTTTTAACATTCATAATAGGGAAATGAGGATTATACAGACTAAAATATCCAAAATTAATATTTTAGTCTCTTTAATTTATATCATTAAAGTGATAAAGAAATTGAGATTACAATAATTTAAGGATAAGAATGCCAAATACTAAAATTAAAACAGAAGAATTTTTGATACATCTTAAAGCAGAAGCAAGCTATAAAAAGCAGGGTTTGAGTGGAAAAATATCCCAAAATTTGCAGTTATCACAGGCGAAAATGGCTCGGGTAAAACGGCACTTTTAGAGCAAATAAGTGTAATTTACTCAACCCTAAAATCACCAGATAGCAGTAAAAAATATATTTTCAAAAACCGCATCAAACAACATATTAAGTATTTTGATAATATTACTCTCTCTAACAAGAAATATAATTTAGGCGACACACATAAAGTAGCTTTACGAAATATCTATAAAATTGTTACTGATTTTAGACAAGAAAATAATATGCTTAATTTACTGCAAAATTACTTACAACAATATTGCAGTAAGGATATAACCTTAGAAGAGCTTTTAAGTGAAGACTATTCAAGATTTAATCAACAAGAGCAAGCAACAATAAAACAATATTTAAAAACTTTGTTATCTTCCTTTAAACCATACTCCCTATTCTTTAAAAGACATAATATGACAGAAAAAAAGCTACTTGAAATGTCGCAAGATGAATTTGCAAGATGAATTTAATAAATGGCTAGATTCTCTTAATGATATTAACTTAGATTCTAAACCTACAATATTTGATGAACAACTTTTAGTAGATACATTTGGAAATTATTTTGTTAAATTTGAAAATTATAAAAGGACATTAGAGAGGCAATATCCCACAAAAAAAGTGAATGAGATTTACGCATTAGCAGAGGATAAAGTAGGTAAAAATCCCCTACAACAAATCAATGAAATTTTACAAAATATTACACCAAATATGAAATAGATGTTACACGAGACATTTCTAGCACCATTGGATTAATTTGTAGAAATACACAGAACAAAGAGGAAATCCCACTCAATCAGCTTTCTTTAGGAGAGCAAATCATTATCTCTCTTGTGCCAATATAAAGATACTAGCCTTGATTCTGTGATTTTACTTTTGGACGAACCTCATTCTCACCTAAATCCAAAAATGGCAAAAATGCTAATAGAGATTCTTAAAAACATTGTCGTTAAAAAGTTTGGTTCTCAAGTCATAATGACTACGCATTCTCTTAAGTGTGGCATACTGCGATGAGGAGGATTTATTCTTTATGCAAGATTTTTTATGAAAGAAGGAGAGATACGCAAGATAAAGAAAAAAGAGATTATAGAAAAATTATCAGATGGCATAATGACTTTTGATAATGCAATGAGCGTGATTGAACAAATCCAAAAATCCACCAAGCCAACGCTTATGGTAGAGGGAAGATACGATAAACTTCATAGAGAAAACTTTTATGCTTTAAAGCGGCGAACTATTCCTTTTGAACTCATTGATTGCGGGGGTGCGGATAATATGAGGCACTTTGCTATCGTTTTTAATCAGCTTAACATTGATAAAGAGAGGGTATTGTTTTTATGTGATTATGATGAAAAAGGCATTAAAACCTATAATGATGTGAAAAATCAAAAATACAAGGTCATTTATACTTTAGATACACAATCTTTATCTAAAAATGATGATAAAAAGAGATTGAAAAATTATCCCATTGAAATGCTTTATCCTTTGGAGACTTTAAAAAAACACAATTTGGTGGAAGAAATAGCATTGAGTTATTATATTGATAAGCTTAATAAAAATCTACAAATTGAAAAATCTTTAGATTTTTCAAAGCTTCCTGAAAAATATAAGGCGTTTTCAAAGCTTCAAGGCAAAGAAAAATACAAAATTAAAGAGGATAAAAAATCTATTTTTGCTAATGAAGTCATAAAGACGCTTGATTTAAACAATGACTTTAAGGAACTTGAAAATCTCATAGAAAGGATTGAAAAATCTTTGCAAATAAACTCTTAAGTTTTACGCTAGCTTTAGGGTGTGATAGTTTAAATCCTAAATCTTTAGCACTTAGAATCTAAAATTATTTCTTTAGTTTGTGCGGTATTTTAAGCAAAAAAGATTATTAATCAAAGGGAGTAATGCAGAGAATATCTAAATAAAGCAACAGATAAAAAGGGGTTTAGATTGAAAAGAAGAATGTAGAAAATGTTTGGATTGAAAAGAATGCAGAGAATATCTAAATAAAAGCAACAGATAAAAAGAAGTTTGGATTATAAAATAATAATGCAGAAAATGCTTAAATAAAGCCAAATTAAAGCAACAATATAAAATGAGATTTATCAATCTTTAAGCATCATTTATTTGAGTATAATTGGTCTCTTTATTGTCTTTTATAGCCTATAAAGATTTTTTAATATTTTATTTTTGCTAGAATCTTTATTTTTTATAATCAAAATATTTTTAAGGAAACTAAAATGGACAAACTAATTATTGGCAACATTGAACTTAACTCTAGGCTTATTGTTGGTAGTGGTAAATATAAGGATTTTAAAACTACTAGAGATGCTACCATTGCAAGTGGTGCAGATATGATAACTATTGCTGTTAGGAGAGTAAATATCACTGATAAAAATGCTGAAAATTTATTAGATTATTTTAGAGATATTAACATTAAGTTTTTACCAAATTCTGCAGGTTGCACTACATCTAATGAGGCTATATCGCTTTTTAGGCTTGTTAGAGAGGCTACTAATATAAATACGATTAAACTTGAAATTATTGGAGATAGTACTAAGACCCTTTATCCTGATATGATTGAAACTCTTAATGCTTGTGAAATTCTAGCCAAAGATGAATTTATAGTTTTTGCTTACTGCAATGATGATCCAATATTCGCAAAAAGACTTGAATCTTGTGGAGCAAGTGCTATTATGCCTTTAGCCGCTCCCATTGGCAGCGGGCTTGGAATCCAAAATAAATATAATGTTAGATTTATAAAAGAAGCAGTAAATGTTCCTGTAATAGTAGATGCTGGTGTTGGTTGTGCTAGTGATGCTAGTATTGCTATGGAGCTTGGGGCTGATGGTGTATTAAGCAATAGTGCTATTGCTTTAGCTAAAAATCCTATTTTAATGGCAGAGGCAATGAAAAATGCTGTATTAGCAGGAAGACAAAGCTACCTAGCTGGAAGAATCCCAAAGAAACCTTATGCTAGTGCGTCTTCTCCTACTGATGGATTAATAGAGTTTTAAAGGAGTTTTTAAAATAAAATCTTAATATATTTTAATTAAGCCTAGTAATTATAATAACTAATCTTATTTTAATATAGTTTAATTATAATGCAAAAAATTTTTATAAAGGTAGCTATATAATGTCTAAGGAGATAATAGTTGTTTTAGTAGGGCAACCAAATGTAGGCAAAACTATGCTTATTAATAAGATTAGCGGTTCAAATTTACGAGTTGGTAACTTTACAGGAGTTACTATTGAAAAGGCTGAAGCACATATCACATATAAAAACTATAATATTAGGATTATAGATTTACCCGGAATTTACTCTCTTAATGAATATTCTCAAGAAGAAAAAATCACTAAAAAATACCTTCAAAATGAAAATTATGATGTTATTTTAAATGTTGCAGATTCTACAAATTTAGAAAGGAATCTCTTTTTAAGCACACAGATTATGACATTAAATAAAAAAATGCTAATTGCTCTAAATATGGCTGATGAGGCAACCAATGATGGTATCAATATAGATTATAAGCAGTTATCAAATATATTAGGAGTAGAAACTTTGCTTACTTCTGCTAAGAGTGGAGAAAATGTTAATGCTTTATTAGACAATATCATTACTATTTATGAAAAGCCATTTTGTTCATCAAAAAGAGTATATGCTGATTTTATAGAAGATGAAATAGAAAAAATAAGTAAATTTATAATAGATAAAGAAATTGATACTGATAATATAAGGGAACTTGCAGTTAAGCTGCTTTCTCAAGATAATTCTACATATGAAGAAATGCACTCAAATGCCTTTTGGATAGAGCTAAATCCAATACTTCAAGAAAGTATTAAAAATTTATATGAAATGAGTGGTGAGAAAAATATTAGAGCAGTATTTTTAAATGATGATTATGCCTTTGCAAGAGGTGCTTTTAGTGAAGTCTGTAAGATTAAGAAAAATAATATCGATAGTAAAACTAGCAAAATTGATGCAATATTGCTTAATCGATATATTGGTATTCCTATATTTTTATTTTTTATGTGGTTATTATTTAATTTAACCTTTAGCATAGGAGGGTATCCACAAGGTTGGATAGAAGGTTTGTTTGCTTATTTTGGTGAAACTATAAAAAATAATATTTCAAATGAGGCTTTTGCCTCTCTTATTGCAGATGGCGTAATTGGTGGTGTAGGAACTGTTTTATCTTTTCTTCCTCTTATATTAATGTTGTTTTTAGGAATTATTTTACTTGAAAGCACAGGATACATGGCTAGAGTTTCATTTATGCTTGATGGATTCTTTCATAAGTTTGGCTTACACGGAAAGAGCTTCATACCATTAGTTAGTGGATTTGGTTGTTCTATACCTGCTTATATGAGTACTAGAATATTAAAAAATAATAGTGATAAGATGATTACTATGTTTATAATAGGCTTTATGAGTTGTAGTGCAAGATTGCCTGTTTATGTACTTTTTGTTGGAGCATTTTTTGATGAAAATGAGGCAGGAAATATATTATTTGCAATATATATATTTGGAGCTATTATTGGTTTAATTCTAGCAAAGATTTTAAAACTTACTGCTTTTAGAGGTGTTGATGAACCTTTTGTAATGGAAATGCCAAAGTATAGAATCCCATCTTTTAGTATTATTTGTCGCTCTGTTTGGAATAAAGCATATTTTTATGTAAAAAGAGCTGGAACATTTATTTTTATAGCTTCTATTTTAATTTGGTTTGGGACGCAATACCCAAAGAATGAAAATATTATTAAATCTTATGAAGATAAAATTTTAGAGCAAAGCCAAGATAATAATTTGGAATCTAATAAAGTGCTAAATTATTCTTCTAATATGATTGATAGTAAGGGGAAATCAAAAACTATTGATGATTTAGAAAATGCAATGCAAGCAGAATTATTGGAAAATAGCTATTTAGGAATATTTGGTAATTTTATCTCTCCATTATTTAAACCACTAGATTTTGATTGGAAGCTTTCTACGGCTCTTGTTACAGGAATAGCTGCAAAAGAGGTTGTTATATCTACTATTGGGGTATTGTATTCATTAGGAGATAGTGATGAAAACATACAAAGTTTAAGAGATATAATAAAAGAACAAGTCTCTCTTCCTACTGCTATTGCTTTTGTGTTATTTGTAATGTTTTATTTACCTTGTTTTGCTGCTACTATTGTATTTATTAAAGAATCAGGAAAGTCAATATATGGCTTATATTTGTTTATTTTTACAAGTATCGTAGCATACATACTATCATTTATAGGATATGAGACAACAAAGTTATTCATATAGCTTTAAAAAGATATTGACAATAAGTCAATCTTTTTAATATAATCCAGCCTTTAAAATACATTTCATCTTAAATCTTAGATTTTGTCGGGGTGTAGCGCAGTCTGGTTAGCGCACTTGGTTTGGGACCAAGGGGTCGAAGGTTCGAATCCTTTCACCCCGACCATTTATGGTGAGTGTAGTTCAGCTGGTTAGAGCACCAGATTGTGGCTCTGGGGGTCGTGGGTTCGAATCCCATCACTCACCCCACATTTTGCGCTCGTAGCTCAACTGGATAGAGCATCAGACTTCGGATCTGAGGGTTATGGGTTCGATTCCTATCGGGCGTACCACTTAGATTATCTTACTTTTTATTATATTTTTTGCGCTCGTAGCTCAGCTGGATAGAGCAACAGCCTTCTAAGCCGTAGGTCGCAGGTTCGAATCCTGCCGAGCGTACCACAAATGCTTTTAGAATATTTAATTAGAATATAACCTTTATATATTTTAAAACTACTTAATTATTTATCTATTATATTATAATTTCAAAATCAATTTATTTAAAGGTATCCAAAAATGAGAGGATTTAAAATTTTTAGTGGCACAGCTCATATAGACTTTGCAAAGGAATTAACAAAGAATTTAGATATTGTATTATCTAGTGCAGTAGTTAATCGTTTTAGTGATGGAGAAATAAATGTAAAGATTAGTGAAAGTGTTCGTGGGAAAGATATATATATTATTCAACCTACTTGCAAACCTACAAATGATAATTTAATGGAGCTTTTAATTATGGTAGATGCCTTTAAAAGAAGTTCTGCATCAGATATAAATGCAGTAATTCCATATTTTGGCTATGCTAGGCAGGATAGAAAAGCAGCCCCAAGAGTTCCAATTACTGCAAAGTTAGTTGCTAATCTTTTGCAAAGTGCAGGTGTTAATCGTGTAATTACTATGGATTTACACGCAGGACAAATTCAGGGATTTTTTGATATTCCTGTTGATAATTTATATGGCTCAATCGTATTTTATGATTATATAAAATCAAAAAACCTTAAAAATCCTATTATTGCCTCCCCTGATATAGGTGGTGTTTCTAGAGCTAGACATTTTGCAGAGCAATTAGGGCTTCCTCTTGTGATAGTTGATAAAAAAAGAGAAAAAGCAAATGAAAGCGAAGTTATGAATATTATCGGTGATGTTAAAGATAAAAGCGTAATTTTAGTTGATGATATTATTGATACTGCAGGGACTATGGTAAAATCTGCTGATGTTTTAAAGAAAAATGGTGCTATAAGCGTTATTGCCCTTGGAACACACGCCGTTTTTAGTGGAAATGCTATTGAAAAGATCGAAAATGGTGTCATAGATGAAGTGGCTATTACAAATTCAATTCCATTTAATAATACAAGTAAGAAAATTAAAGTTTTAAGTGTTGCACCGCTTTTTGCAGAAGTTATTAGAAGAATTTACCATAATGAGAGTGTAAACTCACTATTTTTATAAAATTTTGAGACTAGATATATTTTTATTTCATAATAAATTTACACAAAGCAGAAATAAAGCCATAGAACTAATTAAAAATGGCTTTATTAAATTAAATAATGAGATTATTTTAAAGCCTAGTTTTAATGTGGATTCTACACTAAAAAATAATATTGAAATTTTAAAAAAAGATATTTTTGTAAGTAGGGCAGGAGAAAAGTTAGATTCTTATATTAGAGACAATAACATTATATTTAATGGTTTAGACATTCTTGATATAGGAAGCTCTAAGGGTGGTTTTGCTCAGGTTTTATTAAAATATGGAGCAAATAGCGTAACTTGTGTTGATATAGGTTGCAATCAGCTTGATAAAGCCTTAAGAGATGATAGTCGAATTAAATTATTTGAATCTTGTGATATTAAGGATTTTCACACTAATAAAAAATTTGATTTTATAGTATGCGATGTTTCGTTCATTTCTCTTAAGTGTATAATAGAGCATATTTATACTCTAGCTTCAAACGAGATATTATTACTATTTAAGCCTCAATTTGAGGTTGGTAAAAATATAAAAAGAAATAAAAAAGGTGTTGTTATTGATAAAAATGCAATCAATAATTCACTAAATTTATTTATTAGTTATTTGAAAAATAATGGCTTTATTATAAAGAATATTGAAGCATCAAAATTCAAAGGGAAAGAGGGAAATGAAGAAATTTTCATCAATATCAAAAAAAAATAATATTACAAATATTACTATTGGAAAGTTTGATAGTATTCATTTAGCACATCAAGCAATTTTTGATTCATTAGATAAATTTGGAATAGTTATTTTTATCAAAACTAAAACTCCAAAAATTGGCTCAATTGTTCCTTATAAAAAGAAAAATACTTATATTTCAAACCCTATGTATTATATTGAATTTGAAAAGATTAAGAATCTAAATGGAAAAAAATTTTTAAAATATCTTATATCAAAGCTACCAAATTTAAGGACAATTATTGTTGGAGTTGATTTTAGGTTTGGTAAAGATAAACAATATGGAGCTATGGATATACCTAGAATCTCACATCTTAATGTTGTTACTTTTAAAGAAATGAAAATTGATAATATCCCTATTCACTCATCATATATTAGAGCATTTATTTTAAATGGTCAAATTGATTTAGCAAACAAGCTTCTTGGTAGATTTTATAGTATAGATGGTAGGGTAATAAAAGGGCAGGGTATTGGGAGTATTGATTTATTTCCAACCATAAACATTAATGCTGATGAATATATTCTACCAAAAGATGGTGTATATGCTACTCAAACTAGGATTGGAAATAAACTTTATAAATCAATCTCATTTATAGGAAATAGACTTAGCACAAATATGAGTTTTGCAATTGAAAGTCATATTATTGATAAATATATCAATTTTAAGCCAAAGAAAATAGAAATATTTTTTATAGAAAGAATTAGGGATAATAAAAAATTTAATTCTTTTGATGGATTAAAAAAACAAATTTCTATCGATATTAAAAAATCAAAAGAAATTTTAAAATATATGAATTTAAAGTAAAAATTATGAGAGATAGTATTTTTCAAAAAGAAATAGATAGAAAATTTTCTTTTAATAAAGAAGTGGCAAGTGTTTTTGATGATATGATTGAACGTTCAATCCCTTATTATAAAGATAATATTAAATTAATAGCTAATTTATTAAAAGATTCTTATGTAAGTATTTGTGATATTGGATGTTCTACTGGCAATCTTTTGCTTTATTTAGCAAGAATGCAGAAATTTAAAAATAAAATTTTACTAGGAATTGATAATTCATCTCCCATGCTTGATATTGCAAAGTCTAAAGCAAAAGCTTATGGACTTAATATAGAATTTAAAAAAGAAGATATTTTAGAATGTAAATTTAATTTTGATGTTATTATTGCAAACTATACTATGCAATTCATTCGTCCATTATATAGAGAATCTTTAATTAAAACGATATATTCTTCTTTACCAAAAGATGGCTGTTTTATTATGAGCGAGAAACTAGTTTGTAAAAATATTTGGTTAGATAAAGCTCTAATTGATATTTATCATAGTTTTAAAGAAAAACAGGGTTATAGTCAAACTGAAATCTCTAAAAAAAGAGAAGCATTAGAAAATATCCTAATTCCATACACTCAAGATGAAAATATAGCTTTATTAAAAAATGCAGGATTTAGCAGTGTTGAAGTTATATTTAGATTTGGAAATTTTGCTACTTTTATAGCATTAAAGGAATAAAATGGAAGAAATAGATTTTTTAGTATATATGATTAAAAAGCAAAGTATTACTCCAAATGAATGTGGAATCTATTCTCATATTAAAAATATTTTAAATGATTTTAAGGTAATAGAGCAAAATATAAATGGAGTAAAAAATATATTTTTATATAAAGATTTTAGAGATTCTAATTCAGTTTCTAAGACACATCTTTGTTTTGCAGGTCATATTGATGTAGTTCCAAGTGGTGAAGGGTGGAGTGTAGAGCCATTTTCTGGAATAATAAAAAACAACATGATTTATGGCAGGGGTGTGCAGGATATGAAAGGAGGAATTGTAAGTTTTATTTATGCTTTAAAAAATATTAAAAATTTTAATGGAATATTATCAATACTACTTACAAGTGATGAAGAAGGCGATGGTATCTATGGCACAAAAGTAATGCTAGATGAATTAAAAAACAAAAATTTATTACCAAATTATGCAATTGTTGCAGAACCCACCTGCACAAAACTTTTAGGAGATACAATTAAGATAGGAAGAAGAGGCTCTATTAATGGGACTTTGGTATTATATGGTATTCAAGGACATGTTGCATATCCTCAAAAATGTAAAAATCCGATTGATTTAATATCAAATATTTTGCCAAATATTTCTTCTAAACAATTAGATAGTGGTGATGAAAATTTTTCTCCAAGTATGATTGTAATAACAGATATTAGAGCAGGAATACAAGCAGTAAATGTAACACCAAGTAAATTAAAGATGATGTTTAATGTTAGAAATAGCCCTCTAATTACAAAAGAAACTTTAAAAGAATATTTACAATCTTTATTTAAGGGTATGGATTATACTTTAGAGTTAAAACAAAGCTCTTTTCCATTTATAACACATTCTCCTAAATTAATAGAAAGCACAATAAAAGCAATAGAATCTAATACACAAATTAAACCACAACTTAGCACAAGTGGGGGAACAAGCGATGCAAGATATTTTAGTGAATTTGGTGTAGATGTGCTAGAGTTTGGTTTAGTAAATGATAGAATCCACGCAGTAGATGAATGTGCTAGAGTGGAAGATATTATTAAGCTAAAAGAAATATTTATTAGCTTGATTAATAATATTAATGCTATTTGTAGGTAATAAACCACCAAGTATAAGCTCTAATGCTTATTTAGGTGTATTAAAAAAGAAGTTTAGAGTTAAAAAACTAGGGTATAGTGGGACACTAGACCCATTTGCTAGTGGTAGTTTGGTAATAGCAAGTGGGAATCTAACAAAGATTTTTAATCACATTAACCTTTCACCAAAGGTATATATAGCAACACTTTGGCTAGGGGCAAAATCGCCATCACTTGATATAAGCTTAGTTAATAAAGTAGATATTATAGAGGAATTTAGTAAAGAAAAAATATTATCTATATTAGATTCTATGTTAGGAAAGATAGTATATACTCCACCTAAATTTAGTGCTAAAAAGATAAATGGCAAGAGAGCATATAGCCTTGCTAGAGATGGAGAGTATTTTAATCTTAGAGAATGTGAAATGGATATTTTAGATATTAAATTTTTATCATATAACCACCCATTTTTAAGCTTTGAAGTATCTGTTAGTAAGGGGGCTTATGTCCGCTCTATTGGAGAGATTATTGCAAATAAACTTGGTGTTAGTGGGGTTTTGAGTAATCTTATTAGAATACGAGAGGGTGATTTTTACTTTCAGTCTTATAAAATGTTAAATCCTCTAGATTTTATTAGATATAAACAATTAAATTTAAAAAACTTATATGATGATTTTAAAAATGGCAAGAAAATTATATTGAAAGGTCTTAATAAAAATACTAGATACAAAGTTGTTTTTGATGATTTTTTTTCTATAATTCAAGTAGATACATTTGGAAATATAGAATACATTGTAAATAGGATATGTCTATGTTAGTTTTATCAAGGAAGATTAATGAAGAAGTTATGATAGGAGATGATATAATAATTAAAATAATATCAATACAAAATGGCATAGTAAAAATTGGCTTTGAAGCCCCACAAAATAAAGTAATTTTAAGAGGTGAGTTAAAAAAAGCAATTATTGGGGAGAATCTAAAAGCTTCTTCTCAAAATAGCTATAACTCACTTCCAAATCTATGTAAAATTATTAAGCAATAAAATTGATGCAATATTTTTATATATCATATCCAAAAGTAAATATTTTCTTTAAAATTTTAGGAATTTTACCGAATGGTTATTGTGATATTGCCTCTAGGTATATGAGAGTTAGGGGAAAACTATTTGATAATATTTGCATAACAGATTCTTTATTTTTTAATATAAAAGGTAATTTTGATTGCAAAATAGAAGATAATACAATCTTTAGGGCAAAAGAGGTTTTAAAAACAAAGATAGCAAATGATAATATTTCTAAGAAATTAGAGCTATTTAGCATTGAGGTTGAAAAGAAAATCCCATCATTTGCTGGGCTTGGTGGAGGTAGTAGTAACGCAGCTACTTACCTTTTAGCAATGAATGAAATACTAGAATTAAATTTATCTAAGAACCAATTAGCAAGTATTGCAGCACTTGTTGGTTCTGATGTTAGTTTTTTTATTTATGAGCTAGATTTTGCTAATGTATTTGGCATAGGTGATAGGGTGGAGGAGTTTAAAGAAAAATATTTTAATTTAGATATTATTACTCCACCTATAAAATGTTCTACAAAAGCTGTATTTGATGAATTTAAAAAAATGCCAAATTTTAGCATAGCTAATATGTTGGAATTAGATTCTATATTATTATTAAAAAAATTTAATTTAGAATTATTAAATGATTTGTATGTTCCTGCATTAAGGCTGTATCCTAAGTTAAAAGAATATGCAAAAGATGGATATTTTTTTAGTGGAAGTGGAAGTAGCTTTTTTAAAATACTAGATAAGGGTTAATATGAAAACAATAGCGACAAATAAGAAGGCATTTTTTGATTATTTTATTATACAAAAATTAGAATCTGGCATTGTATTAAATGGTAGTGAGGTAAAATCTGCACGATTTAGTAGAGTAAGTATTAAAGATAGTTTTGTTAAAATCATTAAAAATGAGGCATTTTTATTCAATGCTCATATAAGTTATATGAATACTACAAATGTTTATTTTAAGAGTGATGAAAATCGTGTAAAAAAACTTTTACTTCATAAAAAAGAGATAAACAAACTTCTTTCTTTTGCAACACAAAAAGGATATACAATAGTCCCTCTAAATTTATATTTTAATAATAAAAATATACTAAAAGTGCAAATTGCAGTAGTTTCTGGAAAGAAATTACATGATAAAAGAGAAGCATTAAAGAAAAAGGCTTTAGAGAGAGAAGCTCAAATAGAGCTTAAAAAATGGAAGTAGAACTTAACAAGTCTCTTCATAGCTTTTTATCATATATCCGCTATCTTTGATATTTATTATTATATTTTTTTCTTTTAAACTTGTTTTTAACCTTGCAATAGCCATCCTTAGACTATCAATAGATGAGTTTTCCTTATGATTATAAATAACTTCTTGTATAATATCATAAGTTATTACTTGATTTATATTATTTATTAATAACCAAAATATTTTCTTACCAATACCATTTAATATAATCTCATTATCATAGATAAAAATTTTCATTTTTGTTTTATTTACATACATATTTTTAGATAATTTAATGATTAAATCATTAGGTGTTTTTGTTAGTATTGCTATATTTGTTTGTAGGTCAGAAATGTTTATAGGTTTTCTTAAAAATAAGCAAATATTACTTAACTTAAAACTTTGCTTTAAATTTTTATCATTTGGATATGAAGTCATAATAATTATTTTTTGATTTGTATTTATTTTGCATATTTCTTCTAGCATTTCAAACGCATTTAAACTAGGTATATTAATATCTGTTAGAACAATATCAATATTTTCATTATAATTTTTATATAATTCTAAGGCTTCTAATCCATCACTTGCTTCTAATATATTTTTACAATATGGTTCTAATGCTTGTTTTATTCCAAATAACGCTACTAAATCATCTTCTACTATTAAAATAGTAGCATTACTTAATGCTTTTAATGTGGTATTGTCCATTTTACTCCTTTAAATGTGGGGTATCGTCAATTCAAAATTAGTTGGATTATTTGCATTAATAACTTTTAAATCACCTCTTAATTTATCATTAGCAAGTTTTTTAGCAAAATATAATCCAATCCCAACACCCCTTTCTTTGGTAGTTTTAATTTCAACAAATAAACTATCTAGTATTTCTTTATCTATACCATTTGCATAATCTATAACATTAATTTTAATTAAATCTTTATCATTATCATTTATTTCTACAATAATACTTTTATTTTCTGCATCTAGCGATGCTTCTAGTGCATTTGAAATTAAAATTATCATTATTTGACTGATAACATTTTCTAATGATTTTATTATTAAATTTTTATTACCTTTTATTTTAATATTTGGATTCTTTAAAAATTTTGCTGTATTTATGAAAAGTATAGTATTTTGAATACATTTATATAAGTTAAATTCTGTTATTGTGAAGTTATTATTATAATAAGAACTATATAGGTTAATTGTATCATTTAAGTTTAATATTTGATTTTGACAAAGTCTTAAGTTTGTTTCTATTGTTTCAGGTGCTAGATTCTTGCCTTGTTGTAATATATTACTAATTAAAATGTTTATAGCATTTATAGGTTGCTTTAATTGGTGATTTATTCCACCTATTAATTGACCAATTTCAATCATTTTTGCTCTATGATTTAGTATTTTTTCATTTTTTTGTTTTTGCTTTTTTAATTCCTCTTTTTGCGTAATATCTTCTATTGTAACTATTATATTTTTTGTAAGTTTATTTTTAAAATATGGTATCTTTTTTATTATATATACTTTATTTTGGTATGTTATTTTATCTTTATTGATATCTTTAATTTCTATATTTTTTAGCAATTCTTTAGCAGTTTTATTAATATAATTTATTTTATTTTTAGAATCTAATATAACAAGCCCAAATTCACTTTCTTTAAAAAGTATATTTGCTAGTTTTTGGCTATGTAATAGTTCTTTATTTTCATATACAAAATAATATTTATATATTAAACTTATAATTATAAAAGCTACAAATAAAACAATAATAAAGATAATTTCTTTTTTAATTATAGATTCTAAATTATTTTTTATATGAGTATCATCAATATAAAAACCAAGTTTGTATTTATTTATCTGTTTAAAATCATCAATAAAGAAGTTATTGTCTTCTATATTTGGGTTATTTAGCTTGTTTTTGATTTTATTTGCAATTTCTTCATTAATATTATTTGTAAAAATTACATGATTATCAAGCACTAAAAAAGTATGAACATTATTAATCATATTCATACTTTTAAATTTCTCTCCTAAATTATCTGCGTTAATAACTCCAGCCAACACTGCTATAAATTTATTGTTATAAATAATAGGAATAGATAAATTTATTGTAGTTTTTAGTAGGCTTACATGTTCTTTTACTACATAAATTTGAGATTTTAAGCTTGATTTTGTTTTTTTAAACCAATCTTTACTGTATGATAAATCTTCTGCTAATTTTTGATTTAGCATCTTTTTTTGATTAGATATTTCTATTAATTCATCATTATCACTACTCATATAAAAGCTTTTATCATCATATAAAATTTGCAAAGCATCAAAACTCTTATCAAGCATTTTGATATTTGAAAACATATTTTGAATATTTTTTTTATTTTTAGAATCTAATATATCACTATTAATATGTGCAGATTCTAATATTAATATTTTATTTTTAAGCCATAATTCAATTATATTTTTTACATTTTCTATTATTTGTTTATTATGTAAAATTTCATTTTTCAGCAAATCTTGTTTTATACTTTTTACAAATAGAGTAGTAAAAACTACTAAGCATACTCCAAATAATATGATTGCTAAACTAGTGATAAGTGTAAAGTTTATAAATTTAGTTTTTTTCATTATTATTTATTCTTATTTAACCTTAATAGTTTTGATGAAATCATATCATACCTTTATTTAAAATTTTAAGCTTATATAAATGCTTGGGTTTAAGTTTTTAGATTATAGTTTGCAATATAAATCTATAACAAAGTAAATAATTTATATTTAATTAAAATATGTTATATTTTCGCAATGAAAAATAAATTTTTTAATTCACTTGTTGAGCAGTTAGAGCAAATTCCTAGTATTGGAAAGAAGTCTGCTAATAAAATTGCCTATACCTTAGCACTTGAAAATAAAGTCTTAGCTTTAAATATTGCACATTGTATTGAAAATGCAGTATGCAATATTCAGCAATGTGAGATTTGTGGTGGTTTGGCAGAAGATAAGACATGTTATATTTGTGATGATTTTTCAAGACTTTATAACTCTGCACTTTGTATTGTTTCAAGTCCTAAGGATATATTCACCATAGAGGAGACAAACACTTTCAATGGAAGCTATTTAGTGGTAAATGATGTTAAAAAAGCTGATTTTGATATGATTATTGCAAATATAAGGTTGTATAATAAAAAAGAAATAATATTTGCTTTTACACCATCTCTTGTAAGTGATACAATGATTTTATATATTGAAGATAAATTGCAAAATGAGAATTTGGTTTTTTCTAAGATTGCACACGGAGTGCCAACAGGTGTTGGGTTGGATAATATAGATAAACTATCTCTTCAAAAAGCAATGGAGAGTAGAATAAAAATATAGGTTATAAGGTTAATATGATAAGTAAAAAGATTTTAAATATTGTTGGAAGGACAAATGCAGAATATAGTTTAATAAATGAAGGTGATAGAATCTTATTAGGACTTAGTGGGGGAAAAGATTCTATATTACTTGCTACTATATTAAAGCGAATGCAAACTCATGCACCATTTAGCTTTTATTTTAAAGCATTAACTGTTGATTATGGCAGAGGTGGTGAGTATGAATATATTTTTGAGTATTGCAAAGAGCATAATATTCCATATGAGCTTTATAGAACTAAAATTTATGAAGCTCTAGAGGAAAAAAAGCGTCCAAATAGCTCATATTGCAGTTTTTGTTCTCGTATGAGACGAGGTGCATTATATAGCAAAGCATTGGAAGGAGGATATAATAAAGTTGCATTAGCTCATCATTTAGATGATGCTGCAGAGAGTTTTGTAATGAATTTTAGTTATAATGGGTCTCTTCGTTCAATGCCTCCTATATATAAAGCAGAAAATGGTATTTTTGTTATTAGACCTTTAATTTTTGTGCGTGAAAGACAAATAATTGATTTTATAAAAAGTAATAATATTTATATTGCTCCAGATTGCAATTGCCCTATTAATTGGCAAAGCGATGATAAAAAACCTTTTGCAAGGGAAAATGCTAAAAAATTGCTAAAAAATATTGAAGATTCTAATAAAGATTTTTTTACATCATTAAAAAAGGCATTTAGTAATATCCATACAGACACATTTTGTGATAAAACATATTTAGAAGGAAATAAGAATAGTGATAACAAAAAAGATTAATATAAATTTTATAATTAATATAATTGTTATTTATTCAATCCTATTAGCTGTTTGTAGCATATCTCGTGTATATATGGCAAATAGTTTTATTAGTGATGAGGTATTATTAAATACTACTTTAAATAAAATGTATTTTTATGGTTTTTTATATGATAGTAGGGTTTTAAGTATAGCTTTAAGCCTTTATTTAATATATTTATGGGGGGGGGGTAGCATTTTATAAATTTATTTTTATTAAGAAAATTTTTATCTATATTGCAAATTCTTATATCTTTATATTTTCTTTTTTAATTCTATTTTCTTGTATTATTAACTACTATTATTATGAGCTTTATAAAAGTAAAATTGATGTATTTATTTTTGGCTTAAAAGATGATGACACAAAAGCTATTATTAATATAATTTTTAATAACTATCCTGTGATTAAAATTTTTATATTTTTGATTATTTTTAGCTTATCTATTAGTCTTATTCATAATTTTATTTATAAAAATAAAATTTTTATAAAAAGCTTATTTGCGATACCTTTGTATATTATTCTAATTATTATGCTTTTTATTGGAATGAGAGGTTCTTTAGGAACATTTCCACTTAAAGAAGATGATTGCAGAATAAGTAGTTTTGAGGTATTAAATAATTTAAATACAAATCCAATTTTAGCTTTTGTGTGGGCTTTAGGACATTATAAAAATGATTATAAATCATCAATTGTTTCTTCTAAAGATGTAGATTATGCAGCAAAAGAACTTTTTCCTATACTTCATACAACAAAAAAATTAATAAATTTTAAGCAACCACATATAGTAGTAAATTTAATGGAGAGTTTTGGGAGCAATATATTAATCTATCAAAGAGATGATTTTAATTTATTAGGAAGTCTAAAATATCATTTTGATTTAAGTAATACCTCATCTAGCAATAAAAGTGATTTTGTATTTTATAGATTTATATCTTCTACTCTAGGGACCGCTGGTAGTTTTAGCGAATTATACTTTAGAAGCCCAAATAGCATTATTTCTCAAGGAAAATTTAAAAATACATTTTTAAAAGAAACCCCTATTGATATGTATAAAAATGCAGGATATGAAGTAATCTTTATTACAAGTGGCAATGGATCTTGGCAAAACTATGGTGATTATTTGAAAATTCAAGGGGTAGATAAAATTTATGATATGAATTATTTTATCTCTAAATATCCCAAAGCAAAACAATATATTTCATCTTATGGCGTTTTAGATGAATTTATTTATGATAAAATGTTTGATATTTTAAATAATGCTAATAAACCATTATTTATTTTTACCCTTACAACTACTAATCACCCACCATATATTAAACTTCCAAATAATTATTTATCATTTATGAATCCTAATGTAGAGCTTTTAGAACAAATTTCAAACAAGAAAGAAATAATTAATTCATATATTTATGCAAGTGATTGTTTTGGAGAGTTTTTAAAAAAGATAAAAGATTCTAAAATAAAAGATAGTGTAATAATCGCAGCCACAGGCGACCATAGACTTAGGGATTTAAAAATTGGACCTTTGTCTTATACTACAATTTCTTATGCAGTGCCATTTTATATTTATATTCCTACAAAAATTCAAAATACATTAAAAAATAATGGAGTAAATATTTTTTATGACCCTTTAAGGGTTGGTTCACACAAAGATATTTTTCCAACATTATATGAGTTTAGTTTATCTAATGTATCTTATTATAGTACTGGTGGGAGGAATATGCTAACTAAACCAAAAGATTTAAGACTAGAATTTGGCATGAATTCTTCTATTTATATAAATAATATTGGTGTTGTAAATGGTGATATGAGTTTAAAATGGGCAAATGAATTTAAAATGGGCAAAGGAAATTTTAAAAATATTAAAGAAATTATTTTAAATACTAATGAAACATTTGAATTTGATAAAGATTTTAAGAAAAAATATGATTTATTAAATAAAATGCAATTAGATTATAGGTTAAATTTAAAATCTTAAATTATAATTACCTCGCATTCTAAGGTGATATTATGTATTTTTAAAACCTCACTTTTTGCTAATTCTATTAGCTTTATAGCATCTTTGAAACTGCCATTTCCTAGATTTATTAAAAAATTTGCGTGTTTTTGACTAAATTTCATATTTCCAATTCTATATCCCCTAAACCCTGCTAAATCTAGTAATTTTCCTGCACTAAAATTGCCTAAATTAGCATTATTTTTTTCTTTTATGCCTAAAATTTTAGGATTTTTAAAACAGCTTCCTGCACTTGGCTCTTTTGGCTGATTTATTCTCATAATTTTAAAACTAGATTCTAAATCTTTATTAAAGCCATTTATTTTTTTAAATCTTACAGCAGAAATAATACCATCAATATTACTATTTCTATAAGAAAAGTTTATATTTTCTTCCCATTTTCCATCAATGCAAACACTTTGAATTATATTTTTTATTTCATATTGTTTCATTCCTGCATTCATTTTAACTATTCCACCAATGCTTCCGGGTATAGTTCCTAAAAATTCTAATCCACTTAAGTTATGTTCTTTAAAATACAAAAATACCTTTCTATTTCCGCTTCTAGCCCCAATTTCAATATAATCTCCTAAATCTTTAATGTAGTTAAACTCCATTCCAAGTTGAAATATTTTATGTTTTTTTGGACTAAAAATTATATTATTTGCTTTACCGATTAAAAAATATCCACTATTATATAAATCTATTGCTTCATTGATATTTTGAGCTATTTTTATACTTAGCTTTGGTCCTATTTTTATACTTGAGTATTTTGAAAAATCTATTATTTTATCTTGCATTCAAAACTAAAATGGAAAATTTGGAATCATATTAAATAAGATTCTAGTATAGTCTGTTATCATATTTAACATCCAAGGCATTGTTATAATTAAAACAGCAATAATTGCTAATATTTTTGGTATAAATGTTAGTGTAGCATCATTTATTTGAGTAGTTGCTTGAAATATGCTAATTAAAAGCCCTACAATTAGACCTGTTAAAAGCAAAGGCAATGAAACAAGAAGAGTAATTTTATAAGTTTCAATGGCTAGAGAAATAAATTTTGCTTCCAAGTTAATCCTAAATTTAATTTCAAAAAAATAAAAATTTTATAATAATTTTAAATTTTTATGGTGAGAAGGCGAGAGAATCGAACTCCCCAATGACTAAACACTTAGCCACTCATCAGATTTGAAGTCTGTGGTAATCACCAGATATACACGCCCCCCATATAAAATCTATATAAAATATTTTGTATTCTAACATAAAATACTGTAAGATTAGAAACTTATTTTTGAGGGTAATTAATGCAGCAAAACTTTAAAAAAAATATGCTCTTAAGTAAGCTTCCAAGTATAGATAGCTTATTATTACAATTTAATGATTATAATAAAGAAATTATAAAAAAAATAGCTACCAATAAATTAAAAAAAATAAGAAATCAAATTTTAGATGGTGATTCTAACATAATAAAAAAAATAGATTCTAATGATTTTATATATAAATTAAAACAAGAATTACATAATGAGTATATAAAAGCAACTTCTTATTCATTAAAAACATTAATAAATGCAACAGGTGTTGTATTACAAACAAATTTAGGGAGAAGCTTAATACATAAAAATATTATTAATGAGATTATCCCAATTTTGAGCCATTATAGTAATTTAGAATATGACTTAGAGCAAGGAAAGCGAGGAGAAAGATATAATCACATAACAAATATGCTTTGTGTAATGTTTAATGTAGAATCTGCATTGCTTGTTAATAATAATGCTGCTGCGGTATTTATGATTTTAAATACATTTGCTAAGAGTAAAGAAGTAATAATTTCTAGAGGAGAATTAATAGAAATTGGTGGGAGCTTTAGAATCCCAGAGATTATGGAATCTTCAGGTTCTATTTTAAAAGAAGTTGGCACTACAAATAAAACACATCTAAATGATTATAAAAATGCCATAAACGAAAATTCTGTAATGATTATGAAAGCTCATAAATCAAATTATGAAATCATTGGCTTTAGCAAGGAAGTTGAATTAAAAGAAATAATCACATTATGCAAGAAATATAATTTAATTGATTATTATGACTTAGGGAGCGGTTATGTAAAGGGGCTAAAATGTAATGAACCATCTTTAGAAGAAATCTCTAAAAATCCTCCATCTCTTATGAGTTTTAGCGGAGATAAACTATTTGGTGCATCTCAAGTTGGAATTATTTTAGGAAAGAAAGAATTAATAGATAGATTAAAAGATAATCATATTCTTAGGGCTTTTCGTGTAGATAAAATAACTATTGCAATTCTTCAAGCTACACTTAAAAGATATATAGATAATAATTTAGATGAAATACTTAGTATTAAAATGCTAACACTTAGTTTGGAGGTTTTACAAAAAAGAGCAGAATTTATAATTAATAAAATTTCTAATTTTTATAATCCACAAATAATTAATTTAGATAGTTTATCTGGAGGAGGAAGCTTGCCTAATATGAAATTTAGCTCTATTGGTATTAGTATATTTATAGATAATATAAAAATAAATAAATTAGAAATTTTACTTAGAAAAAGAGGCATAATAAGTAGAATCTTAAATAATAAAGTTGTGTTTGATATGAGAACATTGCAAGATGATGAAATAGAAATAATAATATCTATTTTAGATGATATTAAAGGTGAATTTGTTTGAGAAGTGTTATCATAGGTCTAAGTGGGCATATAGACCACGGAAAAACCTCATTTATAAAAGCAATCAATAATTATGATGGTGATTTAAGAGCTGATGAAATAGAGCGTGGAATGACTATTGATATTAGCTTTTCAAATATGATTACTTTAGATAAACAAATTTCATTTATAGATGTTCCAGGACACGAAAAATTAGTTAAAAATATGATTAGTGGAGCATTTGGAATAGATGTTTTAGCACTTATTGTAGCACTTGATGATTCCCTTATGCCACAAAGTATTGAGCATTTATACATTGCAAAATTGCTTGGAATAAAAAGGATAATTATTTTTCTAACAAAATATGATTTAGTTACTAAAAATAGAGTAGATTTTGTTAGAAATGAAGTTAAAAATTTTGTGAATGATCTAGGATTTGATATTGAAGGAATATATAATTTTTCTATTTATAATCAAGATTTAATACAGGAAGCAAAAAGTGTTCTATTAAACCTAGAATCTAATAAGATAGATAAGTCGCCATTTTTTAGATACTATTGTGATAGGGTATTTAGTAAAAAAGGTTTTGGGACTATAGTAACAGGAACAATATTAAGTGGTAGTATTATCAAAAATGACAAAGTTTTTATTTGTGATTTAAATAAAGAAGTTTTAATTAAAAGTATCCATAATCACAATAGAGAGTTAGATTCTGCAATATTTGGAGAGAGAATAGCACTTGCTTTATCCAATATATCACAATGTGATATAAAAAAAGGTTATCTTTTAAGTAAAAAGGGGATTTTAAGAAAGTTTAGTAGGATTGATTGTGTTATCTTTCCACTGCAAGATATTAAAAATAATCAAAATGCAGTTTTTTTTATTGGCTCAAAAAGGCTAAATGCAAGTATTAATATATTAAAAAAATATAATGATAAGATTTTTGCTTCATTAAACTTAGATGATGGAATTTTTGGAGTTTTTAGAGAGCATTTTATTTTAAGGGATAATTCCAAAACAATAGGTGGAGGATATATTTTAAATCCTATAAGTGATCCTATGAGAAAAGAGCAAAAAATTAAATATTTAGAATATTTATTTAATAATAACTTTAAATTCGCCTTTAAGCTATTAATAGATGCACATAACAGAGGCTTTGGGTTAATACAATCACCACAAAGATTTAACTTAACGCATAAAGAAAGTTTGAATATTGCAAAAGATATTGCAAAAGATAATGGAATATTTGTTGATGATGAAAATCTTGTTGTTTATAGCCTTAAGGTTAGAGATGAAATTAAAAATACAATTCTAAATTTAATTAATAAAAACAAAAATGCAATATTTAGTGCAAATAGTATAAATAGTGAATTAAAGTGGAGTTCATCAAGCTTTACTCAAAGCATATTAGATATTTTATTGCAAGAAAATAGAATTCAAAAAAAACAAAATAATCTCTACATTAGTATAGAATCTAATATCAAAGATATTTTTAGTTATACAAGAGATTCTATAATTAAAGAATTAGAAATTAGTGATTTAACCCCACAAGCTCCATATAATATTTATGATAAATTAAATATTGATAGAAAATTTGGTGATAGTATCTTTAAAGATTTAACTAAAACTAAAAAAGTAGTTCGCTTAAGCCATAATGTATTTATTCTAACCTCAAGTTTAAATAAGGTTATGGAGCATTTTAGAGAAATTATTAAAAAAGAAGGCTATATTGATATAGTAATTGCAAGAAAATATTATAATATTTCTCGCAAATATATTATTTGTTATTTAGATTATTTGGATAAGTTCGGTGATATTTACAAAGAAGAAACAAAGAGGAAATTTAAAAATGCAAATTAGATTGGATTACTTACAAAATCCACCGCTAGATACTACAATAAATAGCTTGATTATGCCAGAATTTAATTATGATTCTATTGCTTATAAAGAAGAAAATATTAAGATAGAAAATACTAGGGCTAGTTTAAAAAATAAATTTAATAAGTCTTATGCATTACCATTTAACTTTTCTTGTGGGGGATTTTTAGAGTTATTTTCTAATTTTAAAAAAATTTATTATACTCCATCGCTTCATTATGAAATTAGAAGGGCAATTGAGATTATTTCTACATTTATTCCAACTATAAAATTAGATTCTCCTGTTGAGACAACCTTTCTTCAAGCTGATATTAATTTAAGAGGAGATATAGCAAAAGATGATGTTTTAATGATTATGCCATTAATTAATGAAGATATTTTTAGTTTTAATAAAATTCCAGAAATTAGAAATGCAACATTTGCTATTGATGTTAGCTATGCTTTAGCACTTGGTATTGAAATAGATTATACATTAGCTGACATTTTGCTTATAAATTCTGCACCACTTGGAATCTTAAGTGGTAATGGAGCAATAATTTCATCAAATATTTTTACATCAATAATTAATAAAAAAGGTGTAACAGAAGCAATATATAAGGCAATAGATAATAGAATATTAAAGAAAAAGAAAAGAAAAATTAATGTTAATTTAGAGCTTTTTGATAAATTAAAAGAGCTTTTAGGAAAAGAAATTGATTTATTTGCTAATGACTTTGCACCAAATACACTTCCGCTTAGATTCTATCATATTAATACTAGATATTTGATTGAACATTTATATTTAGATGATATTTTTATCCAAAGCTCGCAAGACTGCTATTTAGGATTTATAAAGCCATCTCATACATTAATATCACTTGGTTTTAGCCCATTACAATCAAGAGAGCTTTGTGCTATCACATTTGATGATTTAGATGATATTGATTTAGTGGCAAACAAACTTGCAAATGGATATAAAATGATAAGACTAATGGAGTTTTAATGCAAGATTTAAGAGAATATTTAAAAAAAATATATTCATTAAAAGTAAAACAAGTTGATAGTAAAAGTATTAAGCTTCATAAATCATTAAATAGAATTTTAGATTCTGATATTACTTGTAAAATTGATATTCCTAGATTTAATACTTCTGCAATGGATGGATATGTAATTAAACTAGGATATGAAAATTATGAAATTAAGGGTAATATTTTTGCTGGAGAAAAAAATAGTATAGTTTTAGAAAACAATTTTGCCTATAAAATTATGACTGGAGCAAAGATTCCTCTAAATACTGATTCTGTTATTCAAAAGGAATTAGTAGAAATAAAAGATAATAAATTGATATTAAAAACAAACCCTAAAAAAGATAATTGTATTAAATTTAGAGGGGAAGATTTTAAAAAAAATGATATTTTAGTAAGAAGCGGAAAGGTTATTACACCAAATATTATTGGGATTTTAGCATCACAGGGGATTGACAAAGTAAAAGTTAAAAAGAAAGTAAAAATTATTATCTTTGGAAGTGGTAACGAAGTAGTTAATATAGATTCTAAACCAAATGAATTTCAAATTTATGATATAAACTCATATTTTATAAAAAGTGTTTTTTGTAACCTTAATTGCTCTATTCATTATGGAGGAATCTTAGATGATAATATCAATAAAATTAAGAAAGCAATTAAGAAAGCAATTAAGAAATATGATATTATTATAACAAGTGGCGGTGTTAGTGTTGGAGATAAAGATTATATTCATAGTGTTTTAGGTAGATTAGATGCAGAAATTTTAGCAGATTCTATAAATATCAAACCCGGTCGTCCTGTATTATTATCGAGGATTGAAGATAGCTTTATTCTTTCACTTCCCGGCAATCCCATAGGGGCATTTTTACAAGCTAGCTTTTGTTTGCCTCCTTTAATACAAAAATTTAGCTCTCTAAATTATTATTTGGGGGCTAAAGTAGCTATAAATGAAGAAGAATTTAGGGTTTCAAAAAATACTTATCATATAATTTTAGGGAATCTTTTAAATAATAGATTTATAGCTTATAATAATGCTAAATATCAAGGCTCTCAAATAGCCCCGCTTTTAAAGAGCAATGCTATGGCAATTTTTTATAATAAAGAGGTTGTTAAAAAAGGTGATAATATTTTAGTGTTAAGTT
Organism: Helicobacter sp. MIT 14-3879; assembly: GCF_003364125.1. Classification (NCBI taxonomy): domain Bacteria; kingdom Pseudomonadati; phylum Campylobacterota; class Epsilonproteobacteria; order Campylobacterales; family Helicobacteraceae; genus Helicobacter; species Helicobacter sp. MIT 14-3879. The sequence continues at coordinate 59,339 of NZ_NXLP01000006.1, read as the reverse complement.
TTAATCCATATTTTGTAAATAATTTAGATAGAATGTTTAATATTGTAAATTAAGATAAAGGGAGGGTAATATGAAAAAGATTTTATTTGGAGTTAGTGATACTAATGAATGCAGACGTGCTGTGGATTGCTTAATAAAATTGTTTAGTGGAGTAACTGAATTTGAAATTACGCTTCTTAGAGTTGTATCAGAAGTTTTAATGTATGCAGAAAGTGGAGTTTATGATTATAACGATATTGCATCTGCACAAAATATAGAATCTGACGATTTATTAAATGAATTTGAAAACAAATTCTTAAAACATAACATTGAAGTAAGTAAGGTTATTAAGAGAGGTAATGCCGCTGATATTTTGCTAGACTTAGCAAATGACCACGATTTATTAGTTATTGGTGAGAGTGAATCTTCTATTTTACATAGAATCTTTAATTCTCATCAAGATTTATTTATTAGTGCTTCACCTATACCTGTTTTAATAGCAAAATAATTATTTTTTATATTTATTAATATGAGGTTTTTTATGAAATTAAAAGTTTTTTCAGTATTATTTATTAGCTTATTAAATCTAAGTGCATTTGAATTTGGCTATATGGGTAATGAAAGTTTTGGTATGGGAGGAAGTGGAGTTGCTGTTAGTAAATCTGCTTGGGGTCTTTATTATAACCCTGCAATGCAAGGAGTCGATAATAATTTTAAGATAGGTTATTCTTTTGGTATAAGAATAAAAGAAAATAGAATTAGTGATTTATCTAATATCAATTTGTCAAACATTTCTAGTGTTGATTTATTAAATGATATTTTGACTAATAATGGATTATCTATGACTTCAGAAAATGGCATAGCTTTACAAGTGCCATTAATATTAACAGAAAATATATCATCAAGTATTGGAGTTGGAGTATTTTATACAAAAAGAAGTGTTATAAATTTTACAGGTAATATTAATGCAGGAACTACAAATATTGATAATGTAAATAATGCTTATATTGTTACAAATAGATTAGATATACTTGAAATCCCTGTTAGTTATACTATGCAAATTTATAGTGGATTTGGAACTTTTTATTTGGGTGGTAATTTGAAATATATTTATTCAGGACATAGTGCAGATAAAAATAAACTTGATTCAGGTGTTGCTGTAATGGATTCTTTTAAGGATATTTTTAAATCTGGTAGTGGGGTTAAAACAAATACATTTGGTGTAGATGTCGGTTTGGCATACGCAGCTCCTATGGAATATATAGTTATTGGTATAGTAGCAAAAAACTTAAATAATCCAAAGTTAAAGACCATAGATTTAGGAGAATCTCAAAATTTAAAACTAGATTCTCAATATAGAATTGGAATTTCAACTAGAATAATTCCATTAACTACCATAGCACTTGATGCTGATTTAAAACCTAATTATGAATTTAGTGGCTTTAATACAAATATTAGTAGAAATAAAGTGCAATATGTTAGTCTTGGAGCTATGGTAAATGCAGGGGTTGTTGATATTAGATTTGGTTTTGCTAAGGATATATTAAAAAATAATAATGAAGGTTGGCTGATATCAGGCGGTCTTGGATTTGGTTTTATTGATTTGTCTGTGTTTTCAGATACAAAATTAATAAAAGTTAATAATTCAAAAATACCTAGCGAGTTTGGTGTAAAATTAGGTGGCAGTTTTAGCTTCTAGTGAGGATTTAATGTGAAAAAGACTAGTTTTATTGCTAGTGCGTTGTTTATTAACCTATTATATGCCCTAGAGTTTGGCTATATGGGTAATATTCCTGCAAGTGTTGGTGGAGCAGGGGTTGCTTATAGGAAAAATAGTTGGGCTATGTATTATAATCCCGCATTGCTTGGATTAAATAGAAAAAATAATATTGCTTATAGCTTTAATACAGGATATATTGATGATAATATAATAAACCTAACTTCAATGGATATTGATGCTTTAAAAGACTTACCGAATGTAGTAAGTAATGTATTTAAAGGGAATAATATTGTTAATAATATTAATATTTCAACAAGAAGGGCATCTACATTTAATGTTTCAAATTGGAATTTTAGTAATTTTGGTGTTTTTGGTGATGTGCTTGGCAATTTAACGGGTGTTATGAATGGTAATGATAGTGATTTAGCAAATTACATATGTAATGATTTTGGTTTAACTTGTAATAATGTTGGCAATCCAACTTTAAATGACGCTCTAGATGTACTAAAAAAATCAGATGATAAAATTAATATTTTAGGAAAAATTAAAAAAGATTTACAAAATGCAATAAATACAACACAACAAAATAATCCAAATAATATTGGATTGGAAATATTAGGAAACATAGTTGATAATGTTAATACTAATAATATTGAGAATTTTCTTGATAATATTAAAAATGGTGATACAAATATAAATACTATCCTTAAAGATATGAATATTAGAATTAGTAAAGGTGTTAGCCCAGCTATTGATGCTATCTTTACAATTGCTAATACTATTAATAAAAATAAACTTACAATAAATTCAAGTAATGGTTTTGTATATCATATATCTGGTTCGAAAAATAGGGGTGCTATTGGTATGGGAATAATGATGAATATGCACTCTATTGCAGGTATTAACTTAGATAACACTCATAATAAAATAATTATTGATGGCAATAGCAACTATTTTAAGGTATATACAGATAAGGGGCAAATTATACTTTCTACATTAGATAAAACTAGTGGAGAAAATGAGTTTAATAACTCCTCTATTATGTCAAAAAATGCAAATCATATTTTATATGCAAATGCTATTATATTATCGGAGATTCCTATTTCTTATGGACATACTATTCCTCTTGCTGCTGGTGATTTAAACATTGGCGGTAGTATAAAATATATCAATGCATTAAGTTTTAACAATAATCAAAAAATTGATTTTAATAATATTGATATAAATTTTGATTTCAACAAAAACATGAAACAAACCCATATATTTGGTATTGACTTAGGAGCTTTATATACTATTGATTGGTTTTCTTTAGGTATAGTTGGTAAGAATCTCAATGCTCCTACTATTAAAACTTCCATAGGCAAATATAAAATCAATCCTCAATTTCGTGCAGGAATTAGTGCCGAAGTATGGAAATTTACATTTCTGGCTGATATAGATTTATATCCTAATGATACATTAGAGTTTGGTAGTAAAAATCAAATGGTCGGTGGCGGTGTAATATTTGATGCTAATTTTATTAATTTAAGATTTGGTGCTATGAAAAATATAAGGAATAATCCTTATGGCACTATTTTTACAGCGGGTGTTAATATATTTCATTTTATTGATATATCAGTTCAATCAAGCTTAAAAATGGTTAATTTTGCTAATAAGATTAAACTTCCAAATTATTTTGATGTTAGAATCGGGGGAAATTTTCAGTGGTAATTTGACATTTATATAATAACTTTGTAGAATTATAGCCATTTTTGCTTGTATTTTTGGGGCTGATTTGGCGTTCGACGGGAATAGGCGGTTAAAAATTGCATATCAGTTTGATAACACTGTAAAAATATCATTAAATTTAAATGCAAACAAAAATCAATTAGCTCCAGCTTATGCGAGAGCTGCGTAAGTTTAATTTAAACTTTTCGGAGCAGGATTTTTAAATTTTCTAGTGGTTTATTAAATCCTTAACTTAACTAGATATATTTATCTCAAGTATTTAGAGTGTGATAAATTATTTTTTTTCTAAATTGCTTATATGTTAATTTAGAATTTTATTGGCATATAAAAAGATTTTTAAAATTCTTTCTTTAAGTATGTAGAGGTTTTTAATTTATTATTTTCGGACTGGGGTTCAATTCCCCACAGCTCCACCAAAATTTAATTTTCCTTTAATTTAATCTACACTATTTATATATTCTTTAAATATAAATTTATGTTCATTTGGAAGATTATGAAATATTAAAATTGATAATTCTCTAATTTCTTTTAATGCACTCTTAGAACTTCTTAATGATATAAAATTTTGCAAACTTCTTGCATTGATACTCCAAGTTAATTCTGTTTTGTAAGATTCTGGCATACAATATTTTGCTATATCATTACTTTTATTGATTGACAAAATATTTCTTAGATTTTCTAAAGCATTAATTGAGGCATTATCTACTAATTCATCGTCAATAAAAACTATAAATTTTTTACTTCGTTCAATGTTTTCTTGATTAATAGGAATAAAAGGTTTTTCATATTTTAGCTCTTTTAGAGTATATCTACTAGATTTAACACTAAGGCTTGCCATTCTGTGACGACTAAGCTCTTGCAAACAAGCTCTAGAGATTCCTTTAATGTAAAAGTTATAATATAAATGTTCTAAAGTGCTTGAATGTTTATATTTGTTACCAACTCTATCTATTAGCTCTAAATCTCTTTCACCTCCATTATCACTTTTATCAAAACTCTGCCAACAAGTTCTAATTGCATTACTACAAATATTTAATGGGGTGTAATTTAAAAGTGTTACATTCATTTATTAATCCTTATTTATAGTTTTACTAATTGATAACACCATTCCTATGGCTATACAAGATGCCAAAACTGCACTTCCACCATAGCTTAAAAATGGCACAGCAATACCTTTAATTGGAATTATTCCTGTTATACCAAAAGCATTTATTAAAAATGAAAATCCAAACATTACACAAACTCCTATGCAAAATAAAGAATATATATTGTTTGTAGTTCTATTTGCTATTTTTAGGATTCTATGCAATATTAAAATAAAAATTATTATAAATATTCCAAGTCCAATTAATCCTAATTCTTCACTTAATCCTGCTAGAACAATATCTGTATGAACTTCACTTAAAAAACCTAGCTTTATAACACCATTTCCTAAACCTAATCCAATAAAGCCTCCATTATTAATAGCAGATATTGAATAATATATTTGATATGGTTCAGGAGTATTTTCTATTCTCATATTTTGAGCTATTTGTTCAGGCAATATTGATAGAACTAGATCTTGAGTTCCTCCCCACCAAGTCTTTATTCTATTTATTCTATGCTCGCTAGTTACTATTGCTAAAGCACCAAGCGAAAAAGCCAATACAAGTAACATACCTGCTAATTTTTTACTTCCACCTGCAAAAAGGAGCATAACCATAAGAATTATTGCCATTAGTATAGCTTGTCCTAAATCATTTTGCATAACAACAATTAAAATTGCAACAATACTAAAAAATACAATATATGGAATAAATGCTCCAAACTCACTAAATAAACTATCTCTTTCTTGTCCTACAAATTTTCTTGAAAAACTCCACGCTAAAAATACTATAAAACCTATTTTAAAAAACTCTGAAGGTGCTAGGGAAAAGCCCGGAAGTCTAATCCATCTTTTTGCTCCACCCGCACTACTTGCAAGACTTTCTGGTAAAAATGGCATAACAACAAGTAGAAGTATTGATGATATAAGAATAAAAAAACCAAGCTTTATAATTAATTTATCTGCTGGAATCTGCGATAGAATCCATATAACTAAGATTCCAATTATTACTGCAATAGATTGTCTAATTAGGAAATGAAATTCTCCATAGCCATAATAATCAATAGCATAAGCACTAAGTGAATAACATATTATAACACTAAAAGATAATAAGAAAGTTACATAAAAAAATAATTTTTTATCAGCCACAAAAAAGATTCCCTATAAATTTTTGATAGTTAAATAATTTTGTATTCTACCAATTTTTACTAAAAACAAAAGAAATTATTTTGATGGAATAAATATTGCTTATATTTTAACCAATTTAATACTTTTTCTAAGGAATATAAATGGCTATTTTTGATATCAGTAAATCTTATGGAGTAGTAAATAAAGCACTTGATTATAGATCTTTAAGGCAGGATTTAATATCTAGCAATATCTCAAATATCTCTACTCCATTTTATCGCCCTAAAGATATTCATTTTGAAACATATTTAACAAATCAAGCTAATAAGATATTTAAAAATGAAAAAAGCAAAATACTAGATTTAGCACAGACAAATCCAAGGCATCTAAAACCTATTGATTTTAGTAAAACCAATCCTAGTATATTTTATAGAGATGGACATTTGGCAAAAAATGATGGTAATAGCGTAGATCTTGATGTAGAAACAAGCGAATTGGGTAAAAATTCAGTAATGTATAATGCCTTAATTAACGCTAGCAAAAAGCATAAAGGTATTTTTTCTTATGCAATGGAATCTTCGAAAAATATTTAATTAATAAGGTGTAACAATGGCATTTTTAAGTAGTTTTGATATTAGCGGATATGGCTTATCTGCACAAAGGTTTAGGATAAATGTAATTTCTTCAAATATTGCAAACTCAAGTTCTACTAGAACAGATGAGGGTGGTCCATATAGGAGGAGAGAAGTTATTTTTAAAGCTTTTGATTTTAATAAAGAATTAAATAAAAAATTAGGAAAAGAAAATAATTTATTAAAATATGAAGACCCTCTAAATGAGGGATTTTATGATAAAGAACCAAAACCAAGTATAATGAGTGTATATGTTGATAAAATAGTTAGAGATGATAGAGAACCTATTATGAAATATGAACCATCACATCCTGATGCTGATGCTAATGGCTATGTAGCATATCCAAATGTGAATCCTATTGTAGAAATGGCCGATTTAATAGAAGCAACTAGAGCTTATCAAGCAAATGTTGCAGCATTTCAAAGTGCAAAAAATATGGCAAATAATGCTATAATTATGTTTCAAGCATAAATTTTTAAGGAGATTATCTTGGCAGATATAAAAATAGATGCTCTAAAAGTTAGCAATTTAGGACTTAATTCAATCCAAAACAATAACAACAATAATGTTCCTACAAAAAGTTTTATGGATTCTATGAAAGAAGCTTTAGATGAAGTAAATACAGAACAAAAAACCTCCGAACAGGCATTGAGTGATGTTGCGACTGGACAAATAAAAGATTTACATCAAGCTGCAATAGCAATAGGTAAGGCAGAAACAAGTATGAAAGTAATGCTTGAAGTCAGAAATAAGGCGATTAACGCTTATAAAGAGATTTTAAGAACACAAATTTAATTTTTAAATGCAAGATTATAGTGATTCAGATTTTAATATAAATTTTGATGAAGATTTTACGAGTAAGTTAAGCCACAATAAAGACAATATCAGCCAAGAAGTAAAGCATATAGACCGTTCTAATGGTATAATCGCGTTATTTTTATTTCTTACATTTTTTTTAATTTTATTTATTTTTATTTTATATATAAATGTAACTTCAGATAGGAAACTCCCTACTTTAGAAATATCTAAGAAAGAGGTAGCACAAAGAGGAACAATATATAGTAGTGATGGTTTTAATTTAGCTAGTAGTAAAAACCTCTACAAGGTTAGTATTTTAAAAAATAGTATTGACCCAGATAAAATGGAATTTTTTATTAAGCTTTTATCTATTTATAGTGGTATGGATGAGGATTACCTGAAAGATAAATTATCAGGTAAGGGTAATATTATTTTATCTTATAAATTAAATCCAAAAACTGCATTAAACCTAAAACATCTAAATCAAAAATTAATTAAATATGGTATTTTTCGTTCATATGAAGAAAATGGCAGAGTAATTCCAAAGTCTGGTTTGAGTATTGAAATTAGTGGCGAGAGTAGAGATTATTTGTATAAAGATATATTAGAGCCAATATTGGGTTATACCAATAAGCTTGAAACTGATGGTTATACTAAACCAAAAGGTGAAAAAGGTATAGAGAAATCTTATAACAATGTTTTAACATCAAAACAAGATGGTATCTATAAAGGAGATAGAGATATAGGATTTAATATAGTTTTACAGAAAAATGCAACAATTAAGCAAAAGATTGATGGTAAAAATATTGTTTTAACTATCCCTTTAAAACTACAAAAAAAAATTGAAAATATTGTTGATAGTGTTTCTATGGAATTAGATTCTAAAGAAATTGCTGTTGGAATTATAGATTCTAATACAGGCAGAATACTAAGTTTAGTTTCATCTAACAGATTTGACCCAAAGAATATAAAAGAAGATGATTATTCAAAATTAAATTCTAGTTTTGTAGAGTTATCATTTGAACCCGGAAGTATAATGAAGCCAATAATTTATTCTATACTTTTAGAAAAGAGGTTAGTCAATCCAAATGAAATTTTTAATTTATATAATGGATATTATAAGCTAGGGAAATATACTATTCAAGATAGTGTAAAGCAAAAATATGCAAGTGCAGAAAACATCATAGTTTTTTCAAGTAATATTGGTATGGCACAAATGGCACAAAGATTAAATGCTAAAACTTATCATAATGCTCTTGTTGCATTTGGATTCTCACTTCCTACAAATATCGATTTACCATATGAAAAAAGTGGAATTATTCCATCACAATACACATTTAATTCGTATGTTTATAAAGGTAGTGTATCTTATGGATATGGTATGAGGGCTACATTTATCCAAATGCTTAGAGCTTATGCAGTATTTGCAAATGGTGGGTATTTAATTAACCCTTATGTGCGTGATTATACACTAACATCTCATAATAAAAAAATAGATATTAATTCTTCTCAAAATAAAATATCTCTTCTTAGTGTATATACTGCTGATACCATAAATAAAACATTAATTAAAACAGTTAAATCAGGAACTGCAAAACAAACAAAAGTTGATGGACTAATTATAGGTGGTAAGACAGGAACAGCTAGAATAGCTACAAATGGAAAATATAAAGATAAATATATAGGATCATTTTTTGGCTTTGTTAAGGATAATAATTCAAATTACACAATAGGTGTAGTAGTTTTTGAATCTAGTGCTAAAAATAGCTATTATGCTTCACAAACAGCAGCTCCAATAGCTAAAAGAGTTATTGAGGCATTGTTGGAAGAGGGTTACTTAAAGAAAATTGAAAAAAATATTTAATCTTCCACATCAAATTTATCAATTATCGACTCTTTTTTTAGAACATAATTTTAAGATTTACTTAGTTGGTGGTAGTGTTAGAGATTTTTGTTTGAATAAAATTCCAAATGATTTTGATTTTACCACTTCTGCTTTACCAAATGAAGTTAAATATATTTTGCGTGATTATAAAATTTTTAATGTAGGCGAAAAATATGGCACAATAAGTGTTATATTTAATGGAATCTTATGTGAAATAACAACTTTTAGAAGTGAAAGCAATTATCTAAATAATCGTCATCCAGAAGAAATATTTTTTCAAAAGGATATCTTAGTTGATTTAAAAAGAAGAGATTTTAGCATAAATGCAATGGCTTATGATATATTTGAGCATAGATTGATTGATAAATTTAATGGTTTAAATGATTTAAAATACAAAATTATTCGTTCTATTGGGAATCCAAATGATAGATTTGAAGAAGATGCAATTAGATTATTAAGGGCTTTTAGTCTCATTTCTAAATTTAGTTTTAATTTATCAAATGATACTTTAGAGTCTATAATTAAGCAAAAAAAATTAATAAACAATTTAAAAAAAGAAAGAATCCTTATTGAAATAAATAAAATTCTTGTCGGACAAAATGTCCTCAAAGCATTAAAATTAATCAAAAAATATAATATTTTAGATATAAATATTATTCCTAAAAAATTTCAAAAGATCTCAAAAAAATATAGAATATATTCATCATTTTTAATTTTTAAAAATATGGAATTGTTTAATAATAAAGAAATAAGGTTGATAAAAAAAATTTTTAAAAGATTAGCTTTTAAAAGAACAATCAAAGAAAGATTAAAATTATTTGCTACATTAAGAAGTGAGTTTGAGTTAAAATATATTTTTATTGCATTACAAATTAAAATCTCTATAAATAAAAAAAATAGACTTCTTAAAAAAGCTTTTTCATATAAGAATTTAAGCAAAGATTTAAAAATTAATGGATTTGATTTACAAAAATTAGGATATTTTGGAATAGATATTAAGATTATTAAAAAAAATCTTTTAATAAAAATGTTATCTAACAATATTTCAAATGATAAAAATAGCTTATTAAATGAGGTTAATAAAACTTAAAGTTTTATTTAAAAATACATAAAAACTTTTAATTATACTTTATTTTGCTTGACAATCATTTCTTTATTGTAGTAGAATACACACTTTTAAACATTTTGCTGGTTTAGCTCAGTTGGTAGAGCAGCTGCCTTGTAAGCAGCAGGTCGGGGGTTCAAGTCCCTTAACCAGCTCCATAACACTTACTTTAATCAGTGATTTTACCGGTTTTTAGTGTTTTTGGGTGAGTTACTCAAGTGGCCAACGAGGGCAGACTGTAAATCTGCTGGTTTTTACCTTCCGTGGTTCGAATCCACGACTCACCACCATTTTTAAATGAGTGATGCGGGAATAGCTCAGATGGCTAGAGCATCAGCCTTCCAAGCTGAGGGTCGCGGGTTCGAGCCCCGTTTCCCGCTCCAAAAAACTATTATTTTATAACTGGGAGCTGTTTTTCATCTCTCTATTTAATAAAATGATATAGTTATTTTGCCCATATAGCTCAGTGGCAGAGCACTTCCTTGGTAAGGAAGAGGTCGGCGGTTCAATCCCGCTTGTGGGCTCCAGTTTTTTTGATGATTTATTACATACTTAAATTTAAATAAGGAGAAATATTATGGCAAAAGAGAAATTTGTCAAAAATAAACCACACGTTAATGTTGGAACTATTGGACATGTTGACCATGGAAAAACTACTCTTAGTGCTGCTATTTCTGCGGTATTATCTCTTAAAGGTCTTGCAGAATTAAAAGATTATGACAATATTGATAATGCACCAGAAGAAAAGGAAAGAGGTATTACAATTGCTACTTCTCATATTGAATATGAAACAGAAAATCGCCACTATGCTCACGTAGATTGCCCAGGACATGCAGACTATGTAAAAAACATGATTACAGGTGCTGCACAGATGGATGGAGCAATTTTGGTTGTATCTGCAGCTGATGGTCCTATGCCACAAACTAGAGAACATATATTATTATCTCGCCAAGTTGGTGTGCCATACATAGTTGTATTTTTAAATAAACAAGATATGGTTGATGATGCGGAATTATTAGAATTAGTAGAAATGGAAGTAAGAGAGCTCCTTAATAAATATGAATTTCCTGGTGATGATACTCCGATAGTTGCTGGTTCTGCACTTAAGGCATTAGAAGAGGCAAAAACAGGTAAAGTAGGTGAGTGGGGAGAAAAAATTTTAAAACTTATGGAAGAAGTAGATAAATTTATACCAACTCCACAAAGAGATACTGAAAAATCTTTCTTAATGCCTGTTGAAGATGTGTTTTCAATTGCAGGTAGAGGAACTGTTGTTACAGGAAGAATTGAAAGAGGAGTAGTTAAAGTAGGTGATGAAATTGAAATCGTTGGTATTAGGGCTACACAAAAAACAACGGTTACTGGTGTTGAAATGTTTAGAAAAGAGCTTGACAGAGGTGAAGCTGGTGATAATGTTGGCGTTCTTTTAAGAGGAACAAAAAAAGAAGAAGTAGAAAGAGGAATGGTTCTTTGTAAGCCGGGTTCAATTACTCCTCATACAAACTTTGAAGGTGAAGTTTATGTTCTTTCAAAAGATGAAGGTGGAAGACACACACCATTTTTTAATGGTTATAGACCACAATTTTATGTTAGAACTACAGATGTTACAGGTTCTATTAAGCTACCAGAAGGTGTAGAAATGGTAATGCCTGGTGATAATGTTAAGATTACAGTTGAATTAATAAATCCAATAGCACTAGAAGAAGGAACAAGATTCGCTATTCGTGAAGGTGGTAGAACAGTTGGTGCAGGTGTTGTAACTAAAATTATCAAATAGTAAAAGGGAAGTTTTATGAAAATAAAAATTGGTCTTAAGTGTTCTGTTTGTGGTGATATAAATTATAGTACTACAAAGAATTCTAAAACAAATACAGAAAAACTGGAGCTCAAAAAATTTTGCCCAAGATTAAACAAACATACTTTACACAAAGAGGTAAAATTAAAGAGTTGATTTATTCTAGAAGATATTATCTTCTAGAATATTTAGGTCAGTAGCTCCAATGGTAGAGCATCGGTCTCCAAAACCGACTGTTGGGGGTTCGAGTCCCTCCTGGCCTGCCAATTTTATAATTTGTTTAATAATCAATTTTTAATTATGAAAATTCATTAAGCACAAGTAGGTATAACTATATGTTTTAATACGGAGATTCTATGAAAAAATTAGTTACATTTTATAGATTAGCAAAAGATGAACTAGATAAAGTTATATTTCCAATAAAAGAGCAAATAAGAAGTGCACATATATCAGTTTTTGCTGTGGTAAGTATTGTAACTTTATTTCTAGCATTAGTAAATTTAATACTTGATGCAATAGTATCTAGTATATTGTGAGGTTTTAAAATGGCATTAGAATGGTATGCAATTCAGACATATTCTGGTAGTGAAAAATCAGTGAGATTAGCAATAGAAAATCTATTAAAAGAAACCAAGATGCTAGATAGAATGGAACAAATAGTTGTGCCCACAGAAGATATAGTAGAATTTAAAAATAACAAAAGAAAGATAACTGAGAGAAGTCTTTATCCCGGATATGTTTTTATTAAAATAGATTTAAGCACAGAATTGTGGCATATGATTCAATCTTTACCTAGAGTTGGTAGATTTATTGGTGAGTCTAAAAAACCAACTCCACTTAATAAAAAAGATATTGATGTTATTTTGGAAAAGGTAAATAATAGAGCCGCACCAAAACCAAAAGTATCGTTTTATCCCGGTGAATTTGTGCGTATTATTGATGGGGCATTTTTAAATTTTACCGCAACTGTTGAAGAGTATGATATGGAGCACAGAAAATTGAAGTTAAATATTTCAATTTTTGGCAGGAATACTCCAATTGAGATTCCAGATTCGCAAGTAGAAAAGATAATTTAATTATAGGAGGATGTAATGGCAAAAAAAGTAGTAGGTGAATTAAAGCTTCAAATTCCTGCAGGGAAGGCAAATCCTTCTCCACCTGTTGGTCCAGCCTTAGGACAGAGAGGTGTTAATATAATGGAATTCTGCAAAGCATTTAATGAAAAAACTAAGGATATGGGTGATTTTAATATACCAGTAATTATTACAATTTATCAAGATAAAAGTTTTACTTTTGTTACAAAAAAACCACCTGTAACCGACTTAATTAAAAAAGAAAGTAATGTTAAAAAAGGTTCGGATAATCCTTTAAAAAATAAAGTTGGAAAGCTTACTACTAAGCAATTAGAATCTATCGCTACTTTTAAAATGGAAGATTTAAATGCAAACGATTTGGAATCTGCAAAAAAGATAGTTCTAGGTAGTGCTAAAAGTATGGGTATAGAAATAATTGATTAATTGGGAGTTGTTATGAAAAAAATAGCTAAAAGATTACAGGGTCTTCATTCAAAAATAGAAAAAGGTAAAATCTATGATTTAGATAGTGCTACTACTTTAATTAAAACTTTAGCATCTGCCAAGTTTGATGAGACCGTTGAAATTGCCATTAGACTTGGTGTAGATCCAAGACATGCAGACCAAATGATTCGTGGAGCAGTTGTTTTACCATATGGGACTGGAAAGAAAATTCGTGTTGCTGTTTTTGCAAAGGACATTAAAGCTGATGAGGCAAAAAATGCTGGTGCTGATATAGTTGGTGATGAAGATTTAGTTACTTCTATAAAAAATGGTGAATTAAATTTTGATATGGTTATAGCAACTCCAGATATGATGGCTATGGTTGGTAAAGTTGGTAAAATTTTAGGACCAAAAGGTTTAATGCCTAATCCAAAAACCGGAACAGTTACTATGGATGTGGCTACCGCTGTAAATAATGCTAAAAGCGGTCAAATTAACTTTAGAGTCGATAAAAAAGGAAATATACATGCTCCTCTAGGAAAAGCTAGTTTTGAATCGGATAAAATAAAAGCTAATTTAATTGAATTAATTAAAAGTATTAATAAACTTAAGCCAGCTAGCACAAAAGGTAAGTATATTAGAAGAACATCAATTTCTCTTACTATGAGTCCATCATTAGAAATAGATTCTCAAGAATTGGTTGATATTAAATAGTAGTTAAGTATTTTTTCATTTATCTTAGACTTGAGACTACAAGGGAATTTTTTCTTAATTCTTTATTTGTAAAGTCCTTGTATAGGTCTAGTCTGAAAGGAGGAAATAATGACAAAGCAGAATAAAATTGATCTTGTTAGTCATCTTAGTTCTAGCTTTTTAGACACAAATATCATAATTTGTGGTTATAAAGGATTAAGTGTAAAAGACTTAGAAATTCTAAGAAGAGATTCTATTAAATGCAATGCAAAAGTTCAAGTTATAAAAAATAAACTTGCAAATATAGCATTTAAGAATGCAAATATTAATGGAGTATCTTTAAAAGACACAAATATTTTTATTTGGAGCAAGGATCAAATATCTTTATCAAAAAGTGTTCAAAAATTTGCAGATAACAATAAAGATAAATTTATTATTAAATTAGGCTTTTTTGACGGTATAATTGTAGATTCTAAACATATAGAATCCGTTTCTAAATTACCAAATAAAGAAGAGTTAATTGGTATGTTATTATCTGTGTGGTCTGCGCCTGCAAGATATTTTGTAACAGGACTTGATAATCTTAGAAAACAAAAAGAAGCTAGTTAAAAATTCAAAAATTAAGGAGTAAAAAATGGCTATAACAAAAGAAGATGTTTTAGAATATATTTCTAATCTTTCAGTATTAGAACTTTCAGAGTTAGTAAAAGAGTTTGAAAATAAATTTGGTGTTAGTGCTGCGCCTACTATTGTAGCAAGTGCAGCTGGAACAGGTGCAGCTGGAACAGGTAGTGCTGAAGAAAAGACAGAATTTAGTGTTATTATTACAGATAGTGGTGCTAAAAAAATTAATGTTATTAAAGTAGTTAGAGAAGTAACAGGTCTTGGTTTAAAAGAGGCAAAAGATGCCACTGAACAGGTTCCTCATACATTAAAAGAGGGTATTAGCAAAGAAGAAGCTGAAGATATTAAGAAAAAACTAGAAGAAGCCGGAGCAAAGGTAGAGATTAAATAATACCTTATTTTGATTATTTAAAGATTAAGTAGAAGTTTTTAAACTTCTACTTAAATAAAGTGATAAATCACTAAGTATTTCAACTGTTATTTTTAAATTTAAAGATAGCCGTTGTAATATCAAAATAAACTTACTAATAGAGGTTCAAACTATGCCAACAACAATTAAATCAGGAAATAGACTAAGGTTAAATTTTGTTAAATCACAAGAGGAATTAAGCATTCCAGATTTGCTGCAATTGCAAAGAAATAGTTATGATTCGTTTGTATGCACTAAAAATCCAGAAGAAAGTGGCATACATAAAGTTTTTAAGTCAGTATTTCCAATACATGATACTCAAAATAGGCTAACTCTTGAATATGTAGGCTGTGAATATGGTAAGCCTAAATATACGGTTAGAGAGGCTATGGAGAGAGGTATTACATACTCAATTCCACTTAAAATTAAAGTTAGACTTATTTTATGGCAAAAAGATGAAAAAACAGGAGAAAAATTAGGAATTCAAGATGTAAAAGAACAAAGTATTTATGTTAGAGAGATTCCTCTTATGACACCTAAAACTTCATTTATAATTAATGGTGTTGAAAGAGTTGTAGTAAATCAATTACATAGAAGCCCAGGTGTAATATTTAAAGAAGAGGAATCTACTACTTCATCAAATAAATTAATATATACGGGTCAAATTATACCAGATAGAGGCTCTTGGTTGTATTTTGAATACGATACAAAAGATACCTTATTTGTTAGAATTAACAAAAGAAGAAAAGTTCAGGTTACTATTTTGCTTCGTGCATTAGGGTATAATAAACAAGATATTATTAGAATATTCTATCCATTAGTTGATGTAAAGCGTGAAAAAGATACTTATTTCATACCATTCAATCCAGATTATTTTGTAAATGGAAAGATTGGTTTTAATATTAAAGATAAAAAAGATAAATTAATTTTACAAAAAGATAAAAAACTTACACTAAAAAAAGCAAATGAATTAAAAGAAAATGGATTAGATTGGATTGTTTACCCAAAAGAAGTACTTGATGGTAAATATTTTGCAGAACCTATTATTGATAAAAATGGTGAAATTATATTTGACACTTTAACTCAAATTGATGATATTAAGTTAAAAAAATTAAGTGAATTAAAGGTTAATAAATTTAAGATTATAAATGATGATGCACCAGGTTGTGATTCATCTATCATTAACTCTTTACTTACAGATATAGAATCTCTAAAATTATTAAAACAAACTGAAAAAATAGATGATGAAAATGATCTAGCAGCTATTAGAATCTATAAAGTTATGAAACCAGGAGATCCCGTTACAAAAGAAGTTGCTAAGAATTTTGTTCAACAATTATTCTTTGATACTGAAAGGTATGATTTAACAAAAGTTGGCAGAATGAAGATGAATCATAAATTAGGACTTAATGTTCCTAGTTATATTACGATTTTAACTAGAGAAGATATTATTGAAAGCATTAAGTATTTAATTAAAGTTAAAAATGGTATTGGTAGAATCGATGATAGAGACCATTTAGGTAATCGTAGAATCCGTGCTATTGGAGAGCTTTTAGCAAATGAACTTCATACAGGTTTAATTAAAATGCAAAAAGCAATAAGAGATAAATTAGCTAGCACAAGTACTGATCACGAAAATATTATGCCTCATGAGTTAATTAACTCTAAAACTATTACTAGCACAATTTTAGAGTTCTTTACAGGTGGGCAGTTATCACAATTTATGGATCAAACGAATCCACTTTCTGAAATCACTCATAAAAGGAGACTTTCTGCACTTGGTGAGGGTGGTTTAGTAAAAGAGAGAGTTGGTTTTGAAGCAAGAGATGTTCATCCAACTCACTATGGTAGAATTTGTCCTATTGAAACTCCAGAGGGTCAGAATATTGGTCTTATAAATACTTTATCTACATTTACTAGAGTTAATGATTTAGGCTTTATTGAAGCTCCTTATAAAAAGGTAGTAAATTCTAAGGTAACTGATGAAATAGTATATATTACAGCTGCACAGGAGGAGGGTTTAGTTATTGCACCTGCTAGTACTCAATTAAATAATAATACAATAATAGAGGATTTAATTGAAGCTAGAAAAGATGGGGAGATTATTTTAAGTGAAAAAAGTAAAGTAGATTTAATAGATTTAAATCCTAGAATGTTAGTTGGTGTGGCAGCTTCATTAATACCATTTTTAGAGCATGATGATGCAAATAGAGCTTTAATGGGTTCAAATATGCAACGTCAGTCAGTTCCGCTTTTAAAACCTGATGCACCAATTGTTGGGACAGGTATTGAAAGTATAGTAGCAAGAGATTCATATGAAGCAACAAAAGCAATTAGAGATGGTATTGTTGAGCTTGTAGATAGTAGAAATATTTATATTATGGGTGAAGATGAAAGTGGTGCATATATTGACCATTATTCATTACAGAAAAATCTAAGGACAAATCAAAATACTTGTTTTTCTCAAACTCCGATAGTAAAAAAAGGTGATAAAGTTTATAAAAATCAAGTAATTGCAGATGGTGCGAGTATGGATAAAGGTGAACTTGCATTGGGAAAAAATATTAAAGTTGCATTTATGCCTTGGAATGGATATAACTTTGAAGATGCGATTGTTGTTAGTGAAAAACTAATTAGAGAAGATGCCTTTACTTCTATTCACATTTATGAAAAAGAAATAGAAGCAAGAGAATTAAAACATGGAACAGAAGAAATAACTTCTGATATACCTCAAGTAAAAGAAGAAGAAATAGAACACTTAGATATGAGTGGTATTGTTAAAATTGGAACATATGTTAAAGGGGGTATGATTCTAGTTGGTAAGGTTTCTCCAAAAAGTGAAGCTAAACCTACTCCAGAAGAACGTCTTTTAAGAGCTATTTTTGGTGAAAAAGCAGGTCATGTTGTAAATAAATCTTTATATTGTCCACCTTCATTAGAGGGCGTAGTAATAGATGTAAAAATATTTACAAAAAAAGGATACACAAAAGATGCTAGAGCAATAAAAGCTTATGAAGATGATAAAAGTCTCCTTGAAAGTGAGCATAGAGATAAAATTGCTATGCTTGATAAAGAGGAAATGCTTAGAGTTATTTCTCTTTTAGGTAGAGAAAAGTTATCATCTAATGTAAAAGTTAATGATAAAGATTATAAAAAAGGTGATATTTTAAAAAAAGATGATATTTCATCTGTTAATAGATTTACTTTAAATAACCTTATTAAAAATTATTCTAAAACTATACAAAATAAATATGAGCAAATAAAAAATAATTTTTTAAACCAAAAGAAAATTTTAAGTGATGAGTATCAAGAAAAAATTTCTATTTTAGAAAAAGATGATATTTTACCAAGTGGCGTTGTAAAAAAAGTAAAAGTCTATATTGCTACAAAAAGAAAACTAAAAGTTGGTGATAAAATGGCAGGAAGACATGGAAATAAAGGTATAGTTTCTACTATCGTTCCTGAAGTTGATATGCCATATACCTCTGATGGAGAGAGTGTAGAGATTGTTTTAAATCCTCTTGGCGTGCCATCTCGTATGAATATAGGGCAGATTCTAGAGACACATTTAGGATTAGTTGGTAAAAAGTTAGGAAACCAAATACAAGATATTTTTAATTCAAATCAAAGTAATTTTATAAATTCTCTAAGAGATAAGTTAATTCAAATAGCAAAAATAGCTAATCAAAATGAAATTATTGATTTTATCAAAAATCTAAATGATGAAGAATTAACTAATTATGCTAGAGATTGGAGCAAAGGAGTAAGGTTTGCCACTCCTGTTTTTGAAGGAGTTGATGAAAGCACTTTTATAAAGCTGTTTGAATTAGCAAAAATAGATTTAGATGGTAAAACTGAATTATATGATGGTAAAACTGGTGAAAAAATGAAAGAAAGAGTAAATGTTGGATATATGTATATTCTTAAACTTCACCATTTAGTCGATGAGAAGGTTCATGCAAGAAGCACAGGTCCTTATTCCTTAGTAACACAGCAGCCTGTTGGTGGAAAAGCATTATTTGGTGGGCAGAGATTTGGTGAGATGGAAGTTTGGGCACTAGAGGCTTATGGAGCATCTCATACATTAAAAGAAATGCTAACTATAAAATCTGATGATATAGATGGTAGGTATAATGCTTATAAATCAATTACTAGTAATAAGCCTGTTGGAGAATCTGAAATTCCGCAAACTTTTTATGTATTAACAAAAGAATTACAATCTTTAGCATTAGATGTTATTATGTATGATAAACATAATGAGCAAATTCCGTTATTTGATAATAATGATACAAAAGAAAAAAAATCAAAAAAAGATTTTTCATCTCTACAATTAGTTTTAGCTAGTCCAGAGACTATAAGAAGTTGGAGCTATGGAGAGGTTAAAAAACCAGAAACAATCAATTACAGAACATTAAAACCAGAAAGAGATGGATTATTTTGTGCAAAGATTTTTGGTCCTGTTAGAGATTATGAATGTATTTGTGGTAAATATAAAAAGAAAAGATTTAAAGATACTGTTATGGTATGTGAAAAATGTGGAGTAGAGATTACAAGCTCTAAGGTTAGAAGAAGCAGAATGGGTCATATTGAGCTAGTAACTCCTGTGGCACACATTTGGTATGTAAATTCACTTCCAAGTAGGATAGGGACTCTACTTGGTGTGAAAATGAAAGATTTAGAAAGAGTCCTTTATTATGAAGCATATATTGTTAAAAATCCCGGAGATGCTTATTATGATAATGAGGAGACAAAAAAAGTAGAAAGATATGATGTATTAAATCAAGAGCAATATGATGCACTATATCAAAGATTTGAACATACAAATTTTATTGCTGAAATGGGTGGTGCAGCGGTAAAGGAATTATTAGAGGAATTAGATATTATTGAGCTATTAAAAAAACTAAAAGAAGATATTAAAAATACTAATTCTGATGCTAAAAAGAAATCTATTGCAAAGAGATTGAAAGTAGTTGAGAGCTTTATAAACTCAAAGTCAAAACCAGAACATATGATGCTAACTGTATTGCCTGTATTACCACCTGATTTGAGACCTTTAGTAGCACTTGATGGAGGAAAGTTTGCAGTTAGTGATGTAAATGATTTATATCGCAGAGTTATTAATAGAAATCAAAGATTAAAGAGACTAATGGAGTTAGATTCCCCTGAAATTATAGTTAGAAATGAAAAAAGAATGCTCCAAGAAGCAGTAGATGCTTTATTTGATAATGCTAGAAATGCAAATGCTGTAAAAGGTGCGAATAAAAGACCTCTTAAGTCACTCTCTGAAATTATCAAAGGTAAGCAGGGTAGATTTAGACAAAATTTATTAGGAAAAAGAGTTGATTTTAGTGGAAGAAGCGTGATTGTTGTAGGACCAAACTTAAGAATGGATCAATGTGGATTGCCTAAAAATATGGCTTTAGAGCTTTTTAAACCACATTTATTGGCAAAATTAGAAGAAAAAGGTTATGCTACAACATTAAAACAAGCAAATAAAATGATAGAGCAAAAAAGTGATGAAGTTTGGGAGTGTTTATCAGATATAGTTAAAGGCTATCCTGTGCTATTAAATAGGGCACCAACACTCCATAAGCAAAGTATACAAGCGTTTCATCCAAAATTAATAGAAGGAAAGGCTATTCAACTTCATCCATTAGTTTGTTCTGCATTTAATGCAGATTTTGATGGAGATCAAATGGCAGTTCATGTTCCATTATCACAAGAGGCAATTACTGAATGTAAGGTGTTAATGCTTAGTTCAACAAATATTTTACTTCCTGCAAGTGGAAAAGCTATTGTAGCACCTAGCCAAGATATGGTTTTAGGACTATATTATATTTCACTAGAAAAGAATGATGTAAGAGGACAACATAAATTATTTGGCAATATTAATGAAATAATAATAGCAATTGATAGTGGCGAATTAGATATTAATGCAAAAATTAGAACTTATATTGATAATAAATTAATTTATACAACAGCAGGTAGGATGATACTTTATTCATTACTTCCAAATGGAGTTCCGATAGATTTATGGAATAGAGTAATGAAAAAGAAAGATATTAGCAATTTAATTGATTATGTTAATAAAGAAAACGGTATGTCTATTATGGCTAGATTCTTAGATGATTTAAAAGATTTAGGATTCACATATGCTACAAAAGCTGGAATTTCTATATCTGCCTATGACGTTATTGTTCCTAGTGATAAAAAATCTATTGTAGATGAAGCTAAAAAGAAAGTCAAAAATATACAAGCTCAATTTGATAGTGGATTATTAACAGAACAAGAAAGATATAATAAAATTATTGATATTTGGACTGATACCAGCAATAATATGGGTAAAGATATGATGAAACTTATAGAATCTAACAAGGATGGGTTTAACTCAATTTATATGATGGCAGATTCTGGAGCTAGAGGTAGTGTTGCACAGATTAGGCAGCTTTCTGCTATGAGAGGATTGATGGCAAAACCTGATGGAACTATAATAGAAACCCCTATTATTTCAAACTTTAAAGAAGGATTGAATGTTTTAGAGTATTTTACATCTACGCACGGTGCTAGAAAAGGTCTTGCAGATACTGCTCTTAAAACTGCAAATGCAGGATATTTAACAAGAAAATTGATTGATGTTAGCCAAAATGTAAAAATTACAATGGAAGATTGTGGAACTCACGAAGGGGTCGAAATAACTGATATAACAGTTGGTAGTGAGTTAATAGAACCATTAGAAGAAAGAATTATAGGTAGAGTTTTAGCTGAAAATGTAATTGATCCTATTACAAATGAAATTTTATTAATTGAGGGAACTCTAGTTAATGAAAGTATGACTAGAAAAATTAAAGAAGCTGAAGTAAAGTCTGTTACAATAAGAGCAGCTACCACATGTAAAGCAGACAATGGAATCTGTGCTAAATGCTATGGATTAAATCTTGGTGATGGAAAAATGGTAAATATAGGAGAAGCAATTGGTGTAATTGCAGCTCAATCTATTGGTGAGCCAGGAACTCAACTAACATTAAGAACATTCCACGTTGGTGGAACTGCATCAAGATCTCAAGAAGAAAGACAAATTATCACAGAAAAAGAAGGTTTTATTAGATATTACAACATTAAAACATATAAAAATAAACAGGGTAAAAATATTATTGCAAATAGAAGAAATGCTGCTATATTATTAATAGAGCCAAAAGTAAAAGCTCCATTTGATGGTGTTGTTAAGGTTGAAAATATTCACGATGAAACTGTTGTTAGTATAATTGGTAAAAAAGAAACTGCAAGATTTACTATTAGAAGAAGTGATGTAGCAAAGCCTAATGAGTTAGCCGGAGTTAGCGGTAAAATTGAAGGTAAACTTTTTATAGCACACGGCAATGGATATAATATTAAAAAAGATGGAAGTATTGTTGAGATTATCAAAGATGGTTGGAATGTCCCACATAGAATCCCTTATGCTAGTGAATTGAATGTTGAAGATAATTCACCAATTGCACAAAAAATTATTTCCAAAGAAAAAGGTATTTTAAAAATTTATAGATTAGTTGGTAGCACTTTAGAGCGAGTTAGAAATATCAAAAAAGGTTTCAAAATAACAGAAAAAGGAATTTTTGCAATTATTGCTGATAACAATGACAGAGAAGCTACTAGGCATTATCTTGCTCGTGGTTCTATTATGCAGGTAGATGATAACAGTAATGTTGATATTGATACTATAATATCCAAACCTGAAAATGATGAACAAAAAGTAATAGCACAATGGGATCCTTATACTACTCCAGTAATTTCTGATGTAGATGGAGAGGTTAGCTTTGAAGATATTATTTCAGGATTAACTGTTACAGAACAAATTGATGATATTACAGGACAAAGTAATTTGGTTGTAAATGAATACTTGCCATCAGGATATAAGCCTGCAATTATTATAACTGATAAAAATGGTAATGCTTATAGGTATCCAATTGACCCAAAAACTTCTATTACAGTATCTCAAGGTGATAATGTCTATACAGCTGACATAATAGGAAAAGCTCCTAAGGCACTTGTAAAATCAAAAGATATTACAGGTGGTTTACCTCGTGTATCTGAACTATTTGAGGCAAGGAAACCAAAAGATCCAGCAGTTTTAGCTGAAATTGATGGAATAATTAGTTTTGGTAAAACTTTAAGAGGAAAAGAGCGATTAATTATTACATCTCAAGATGGTAGAGTTAGTGAATATTTAATTGATAAGAATAAACAGATTTTAGTTCATGATGGAGAATTTGTCCATTCAGGTGAAAGTATTACTGATGGTATTGTTTCAAGTCACGATATTCTTAGAATTTTAGGAGAAAAAGAGCTTCATAAATATATCATTAGTGAGGTTCAACAAGTTTATCGCAGACAGGGTGTTACCATAGCAGATAAACATATTGAAATTATTGTATCACAGATGCTTCGTCAAGTAAAAATTATCGATAGTGGTAATACTAGGTTTATAGAGGGAGATATTGTAAGTAAGAGATTATTTAAAGAAGAAAATGATAGTAAAATAAAGTTAGGTGGTGAGCCAAGTATTGCTGAACCAATTTTATTAGGTATTACAAGGGCTGCAATTGCAAGTGACAGTATTATATCAGCAGCTTCATTCCAAGAAACTACTAAGGTTTTAACAGAGGCATCTATTGCTGCTAAAATAGACACCTTAAAAGATTTAAAAGAAAATGTAGTATTAGGTAGAATGGTGCCTGTTGGAACAGGAATCTATAAAGATAGTTTATTTAAATTAAAAAGACATACAAAATAAATTTTAGTATGTTTGTTTTAAGTAAAATAAAAGGTCTTATTTTATAGAATCCAAGTTTTGTAAAATTTTGATATTTGAGAAGGAAAAATTGTGCCAACTATAAATCAATTAATAAGAAATGAAAGAAAAAAGATTATTAAAAAGTCGAAATCTCCTGCATTAATGGAATGCCCACAAAGAAGAGGAGTTTGTACTCGTGTATATACAACCTCACCAAAAAAACCAAATTCTGCATTAAGAAAAGTAGCTAAAGTTAAACTAACTAGTAAAATAGAAGTTATTAGCTATATTCCCGGAGAGGGGCATAATCTGCAAGAACACTCTATTGTTTTAGTTAGAGGTGGTAGGGTTAAAGATTTACCCGGTGTTAAATATCATATAATAAGAGGTGCTCTTGATACTGCAGGTGTTTCAAAAAGGAGTGTTTCTCGTAGTAAGTATGGTGCTAAAAAAGTAAAATCTGATGCTAAAAAATAAGTTTTTAAATGAGGAAAATTAAATGAGAAGAAGACGAGCTATAAAAAGAGATGTTTTAGGAGATCCTATTTATAATAATAAAGTTGTAACAAAATTTATTAATAAAATGATGTATGATGGTAAAAAAAGTGTTGTTGAAAAAATTATGTATGATTCTTTAAAAAAGATAGAAGAAAAAACTAATGAAAAAGGGATAGATATCTTTATTAAAGCATTGGAAAATGTTAAACCTCTTGTAGAAGTTAGAAGTAGAAGGGTAGGTGGTGCTACATATCAAGTCCCTGTTGAAGTGAGAACTGAAAGGCAACAATCTTTATCAATAAGATGGATTTTAGAATATGCTAGAAAAAGAAATGAAAGAACTATGATAGATAGATTAGCAAATGAGTTAATTGATGCAGCTAATGAAAAGGGTAGTGCATTTAAAAAGAAAGAAGATGTTCATAAAATGGCTGAAGCAAATAAAGCGTTTGCACATTATAGATGGTAAGATAACTAAAACAAGGATAAAAATAATGGCAAGAAAAACTCCTCTAAATAAATTAAGAAATATTGGTATTGCAGCTCATATTGATGCAGGCAAGACTACAACTTCAGAAAGAATTTTGTTTTACACAGGTGTAAGTCATAAAATTGGTGAAGTTCACGATGGTGCTGCTACTATGGATTGGATGGAGCAAGAAAAAGAGAGAGGTATTACAATTACATCAGCAGCCACTACTTGCTTTTGGAAAGACTATCAAATTAATCTAATAGATACTCCAGGACATGTTGATTTTACTATTGAAGTTGAGAGAAGTATGCGTGTTTTAGATGGTGCTGTAGCTGTATTTTGTTCTGTTGGCGGAGTGCAACCACAAAGTGAAACTGTTTGGAGACAAGCTAATAAATATGGTGTTCCAAGACTTGTTTTTGTTAATAAGATGGATAGGATAGGTGCTAATTTTTATAATGTAGAAGAGCAAATTAAGCAAAGATTAAAATCTAATCCTATTCCAATAGCTCTTCCAGTTGGGGTAGAAGATAATTTCAAAGGTATAGTTGATTTGGTGGAAATGAAAGCATACATTTGGAATGATGAAACTATGGGTGCTAAATATGATATAGTTGAGATTCCAGAAGATATGAAAGAAATTTCTGAAAAATATAGAGAGAAAATGATTGAGGCTTCTGCAGAACAAGATGAAACTTTAATGGAAAAATATTTAAACGGAGAAGAGTTAAGCAATGAAGAAATTAAGAGGGGGATTAAGATAGGTTGTCATAGCATGAATATTATTCCTATGCTATGTGGTTCTTCATTTAAGAATAAAGGTGTTCAAACTTTGCTTGATGCAGTGATTGATTATTTACCATCTCCAATAGAAGTTGCAGATATTAAAGGGATAGATTCTAAGACCGATAATGAAATACAAGTTAAGTCTGGTGATGATGGTGAATTTGCTGGATTAGCATTTAAAATTATGACCGACCCATTTGTAGGGCAATTAACCTTTGTTAGAGTATATAGAGGTTCTATTGAGAGTGGAAGTTATGTTTATAACTCTACTAAGAAACAAAAAGAAAGAGTAGGAAGACTCCTTAAAATGCATTCAAATAAAAGAGAGGATATCAAAGAGGTATATTCTGGTGAAATATGTGCTTTTGTTGGATTAAAAGATACTCTTACAGGCGATACTTTATGTTCTGAAAAAGACCCTGTAATACTAGAGAGAATGGAATTTCCAGATCCTGTTATTTCTATTGCTGTTGAACCTAAGACTAAAGCTGACCAGGAAAAAATGGGATTAGCTTTATCAAAATTAGCAGAGGAAGACCCAAGTTTCAGAGTAAAAACTGATGAGGAAACAGGACAAACAATTATTTCTGGCATGGGTGAGCTTCATTTAGAAATTATTGTTGATAGAATGAAAAGGGAATTTAAAGTTGAAGCAGAGGTTGGACAACCTCAAGTTGCATTTAGAGAGACAATTAGAGCTAGTGTTAATCAAGAATGTAAATATGCTAAACAATCAGGTGGTAGAGGTCAATATGGACACGTACATATTAAATTAGATCCAAAAGAACCAGGAAGTGGATATGAATTTATTAATGAAATTAGCGGTGGAGTAATACCAAAAGAATATATCCCCGCAGTAGATAAAGGCATTCAAGAAGCTATGCAAAATGGTGTGTTAGCAGGATATCCTGTAGTTGATTTCAAAGTTACACTTTATGATGGAAGTTATCATGATGTGGATTCTTCTGAAATGGCATTTAAAATTGCTGGTTCAATGGCTTTTAAAGATGCTTGTAGAAAAGCTACTCCTGTTTTATTAGAGCCTATAACAAAAGTTGAGGTAGAAGTTCCTGAAGAATATATGGGAGATGTTATAGGAGATTTAAATAGAAGAAGAGGTCAAATTAACTCAATGGATGATAGAATGGGCATTAAGATAGTTAATGCATTTGTCCCATTAGCAGAAATGTTTGGATATTCTACTGATCTTCGTTCTGCTACACAGGGTAGAGGTAGCTACTCAATGGAGTTTGACCATTATGGAGAAGTTCCTTCAAATATTGCAAAAACAATTATTGAAAAAAGACAATCCTAATTAATGAGGCTTATTTCATGGAATGTTAATGGGCTTCGTGCTTGCATAAATAAAGGGTTTATGGATTTTTTTAATTATGTGGATGCAGATATATTCTGCATACAAGAAACTAAAATGCAAAAAGAGCAGGCTAGTTTTGAATTTAATGGATATTATAATTTTTGGAATAGTGCTATCAAAAAGGGTTATTCTGGGACATTAATATTAAGCAAACAGCAGCCATTAAATGAAAGTTATGGAATTAATATTTCTCATCATGACAATGAAGGTAGAGTTATTACATTAGAATTTGAAAAATTTTATTTAGTCAATGTTTATACTCCAAATTCGCAAAGAGAACTAACAAGGTTAAATTATAGAATGGAATGGGAAGATGATTTTAAAGATTTTTTACATTCATTTAATAAACCTGTTATAGTTTGTGGTGATTTGAATGTAGCCCATAAAGAGATTGATTTAAAGAATCCAAAACAAAATACTAAAAATGCAGGATTTACAAAAGAAGAAAGAGAGAAGTTTAGCATATTATTAGATTCTGGTTTTGTAGATTCTTTTAGATATTTATACCCAGATAAAATAGATGCTTATACTTGGTGGTCATATATGGGTAATTCTAGAGAAAAGAATATTGGTTGGCGTATTGATTACTTTTTACTTTCAAATTCTATTGCTTCACATTTAAAAGAAGCTGATATTTATAACGATATTTATGGGAGTGATCACTGTCCTGTGGGTATTAATATTGATTTATAATGAAGACATTATCTATTATTGATACTTTTGGATATTTTTTTCGCAATTTTTATGCACTTCCAAAACTTAGAAGTAAAGATGGATTTCCTACGGGTGTGCTGGTAGGTTTTATAAACTTAATAAATCAATTATATAATGATTCATCAGACTATTTGGTTTTTGCATTAGAAGGCGGTGGAGATAGTATTAGGAAGCAGTTATATCCTCAATATAAAACAAATCGTCAAGAAATAGACCAAGATTTACTTAAGCAAATTAATGTTGCAATTAGTTGGATAAAAAAGATGAATCTATCATATATTTCTATCGATGGATATGAAGCAGATGATGCCATTGCTTCTCTTAGTTTCTTAATGAAAAAACAAAATATTGATGTTAGAATTGTTAGTATAGATAAAGATTTATATCAATTAATTGATGATAATACTTATATTTATAATCCTATAAAAAAGAAAATTATTAAAGAAAATGAATGTTTTGAGAAATTTGGTGTTTATCCAAAACAATTTGTTGATTATCAAAGTTTAGTTGGAGATTCTAGTGATAATATTCAAGGCATTAACGGTATTGGAGCTAAAACTTCACAGATTCTAATACAAAATTTTAATTCACTTGATGGAATCTATGAAAACATAGATAATCTAAATAAATTTTTAAGTCCAAAGATGTTATCAAAAATCATTGAAGGCAAAGAAGATGCATATTTAAGTAAAAAATTAGTTAGCCTAAGAAATGATTTACTAGATAACTTTGATTTAGATGCTAGCAAGAAAACAGAAAATAATCCATTATTGTTAATACAAGATGAATTACAAAGATATGATATAAAACTAAAATCTTCTATACCATCTATTAAAACTATTGAGAAAAAAACAATTAATGCACATTTTAAATCTATTTTAGATTCTAAGGAGCTTTTAGAAATAATTGATAGTATTCCTAAAAACTCAATAGTAGCGTTTGATACAGAGACAAATTCTTTGGATAGTAATAATGCAAATATTGTTGGATTTTCTTTTTGCTCAAGCTTAGATTATGCATATTATGTTCCTATTGCTCATAATTACCTTGGAGTTTGTAATCAAATATCAATTAAAGATGCTAAGTTAGCTTTAGAAAAATTATTTACTCATCATATCATTGGGCATAATATAAAATTTGATATACAAGTTATTTGCCATAATTTTAATTTATGTATAACTTCTTACAGCGATACAATGATTTTAGCGTGGCTTGAAGATAGCTCTTCTCCTTGCAATCTTGATTATTGCTCGAAAACAAAATTAAATTATGAAACTATTAAATTTAGCGACATAGTTCCTAAAAATGGAACTTTTGATATGGTAAATATTGATATTGCTACTAAATATGCTGCTGAAGATTCATTTTGCACATTTGCTTTATATAATTATTTTATTGAAAACTTAGATTCCAAGATGCTAAATACAGCAAAAAAACTTGAATTTCCAATAATTAATATTCTTGCTAATATGGAAAAAAAAGGCATAGGAGTTGATATTAATTTCTTTCATTTATTAAAAAAAGAATTGAAAGAAAAAATAGATTTTTTGAGTAAAGAGATTTATAAAGAAGTAGGTTGTGAATTTAATATAAATTCCACAAAACAATTAGGAGAAATTTTATTTGAGAATTTAAAACTTAAGAAGGGTAGAAGCTTAAAAAGTAGTGGATATAGCACAGATGAGAAAACTTTAGAATCTCTAAAAGATAGTCATAATATTATACCATTATTGCTTGAATATAGAGAGTTAAGCAAACTTTTAAATACCTACATCATACCTATTTTAAATCTAAATAAGAATAATAGAATCCATACTTCATTTCTTCAAACTGGCACTAGTACAGGACGTTTAAGCTCAAAATCCCCAAACTTGCAAAATATCCCTGTAAAAACTGAAATTGGTAGAAAAATTAGAAAGGGTTTTGTAGCAAAAGATGGTTATCAATTCATATCTGCTGATTATTCACAAATTGAACTTAGACTTTTAGCACATTTTTCTATGGATAGCTCTTTAGTTAATGCATTTAAAGAGAATAAAGATATACACTTAGAAACAGCAATAAAATTATTTGGTAATAATGCAAAAGAAAAAAGGAATATAGCAAAAAGTATTAATTTCGGGCTTATTTATGGAATGGGTGCTAGAAAATTAGCTCAAACTTTAGGCATTACACAATCACAAGCAAAAGAATATATTGATAGTTATTTTAAAAGTTTTCCAACAGTAAAAGAATTTTTAAATATTAAAGAAAAAGAAATACTAGAAAATGGTTATTCTACAACCTTACTTGGAAGACATAGATATTTTAATTTTAAAAATATTGCAGATTATGAAAAAATGGCATTTTTAAGAGAGGGTATAAATTCTATATTTCAGGGTAGTGCAGCAGATTTAATTAAGCTTGCTATGATTGAGTGTGATAGAGAATTTAAGTCTATGGATATTAATTTACTTTTACAAATACATGATGAATTAATTTTTGAAGTAAAAGAAGAGGAAATTGAAAATATTTCAAAGAAAATTTCAGATATTATGAGTAGTGTTTATACTCTTAATATTCCTTTAAAATGTGGTATAAATATTGGAAAAAATTGGTATCTCTTAAAATAAGATAAACTGATAAGATACAGGAAAAGAGATGAATGCTTTTATTGAAGGTATAAAGCTTGGTTTTATGTTTCAAATATTAATTGGTCCTATTTGCTTTTTTCTTCTTCAAGTGGCTATTAGTGATGGTTTTTTAATAGCTTTATTTGGTAGTCTTGGAGTTACTATTGGTGATGGAATATTTATTATTTTAGCTATACTTGGTGTAGGAAAAATATTTGAAAAGTTTCCACACTTACGTAAAATAAGTGGATTCATAGGTATGTTAATTTTAATAAGTTATGGAATCTACATAATAATTAATAGCATTTTGCTTTCAACAGAACATAACCCACAAAATACTATTAAAAATGGATTAGAGATTCTATGCTATGGTTTAATTTTGACTTTATCAAACCCTATTACAATATTATATTGGAGTGGAAGCTTTGCTATTCATCTCTCAAAAATGACAATTAAAAGAAATATTTATAAACTTGGACTTGGTGCATTTATTACTACACCTATATTCTTAATTGTATGGGTTGGGCTTGGTGCATATTTTGGAAAATTCATTCCAAAATGGGCAATTTTTTATTTGCATATATCTATTGGTATTTTGCTTTGTTATTATGGAATCAAAACCTATATAAAAGTATTAAGTGAATAATTTATAAATTTTTTAATGTTTATTTAAATAAATTATTGGCAAAATTAAAGTTTTTAATTTAGAATTTAAGGATATTATTAATGGCAAATCACAAATCAGCTGAAAAAAGAATACGCCAAACTTTAAAAAAAACTCAAAGAAATAGATACTATGAAACTAGAATGAAAAATATTATAAAAGCAGTAAGGGAAGCTGTTAGCTCAAATAATGTAGTTAAAGCTAATGAAATGTTAAAAATTGCAAATAAGGATATTCATAAATTTGTTAGTAAAGGGATACTTAGTAAAAATACTGCAGCAAGAAAAGTTTCTAGATTAAATGCTAGTGTAAAAAAGATAGCACTTACTTAAAATACTTAAGAATCTAAAGATTCTTAAATTCAAAATAAATAATATTGCTAAAATATGATAGTAGATAAGTTGCTTCCATTAATTAAGAAATATGATGATATTACTTTAGAGCTTGTAAAAAGTGAGAATTTATCAAATATTAAACTTCTAAATAAACTTACAAAAGAACATAGCGATTTAGAAGATTTAGTAACAAAAGCTAAAGAATATTTAGATATATTAAAAAATATTGCTGATAATAGACTTATTCTTGATGATAAAGAATTGTGTGAGTTAGCAAAAGATGAACTAAAGATACTAGAATCCAAGAAAAAAGATCTTGAAGATGAAATTAAATTTTTACTTATACCAAAAGACCCAAATAGTAATAAAAATGTTTATCTTGAAATTCGAGCTGGGACTGGTGGTGATGAAGCTGGAATTTTTGTAGGAGATTTATTTAAGGCATATTGTAGATATGCTGAATCTAAAAAATGGAAAATTGAGATTATAAGCTCTAGTGAAAATAATGTTGGGGGATACAAAGAAATCATAGCTTTAATTAAAGGTGATAGCGTTTATTCTAGATTAAAATATGAGGGTGGAATACATAGAGTCCAAAGAGTCCCTGATACAGAATCTCAAGGTAGAATCCATACTTCAGCAGTTACAGTAGCAATTATGCCAGAAGTAGAAGATGTAGAAGTAAATATTAATCCAAATGACTTAAAAATTGATGTATTTCGTTCTGGTGGGCACGGAGGGCAAAGTGTAAATACAACAGATTCTGCTGTTCGCATTACTCATATACCAACAGGAATTAGCGTATCAATGCAAGATGAAAAATCTCAACATAAAAATAAAGACAAAGCCCTAAAAATACTGAAGGCAAGAATCTATGAAAGAGAATTAGAAACTCAAATACAAAAAGAAGGTCAAAGTAGAAGAGAGCAGGTTGGTAGTGGAGATAGAAGTGAAAGAATTAGAACATATAATTATCCTCAAAATCGCCTCACAGACCATAGAGCAGGAATTACACTTTATAGTTTAGAAGAAATAATGCTTACAGGAAATTTAGATTTAATAATAAACCCACTTTTAGCATATATGCAAAGTTTAAATTTAGAATAAATTAATTTATTAAAAATCCGATTTGGAATCTAAATTGCTTTTAAAGTGTTATGATTTTATTAAAGTGGAGAAAATATGCGTGTAACCTTTGGCACTAAATATAATCAAATGGACTACTATCAAAATACATTACAAAATAAATTAAATGAAGCTAATACTAAAATTGCTTCTGGCTTAAAAATAAAATATGGATATGAAGATTCTAGTATTTTTAATCAGAATCTAAAAATGGAATATGATATTCATTCTCTTAATCAATCAATAGATATAGCAAATGATGCGAACACGCACACACTAAATACAGATAAATCTTTAAGTGAAATTTCAAAGGCTCTTGATGATTTTAAAACTAAGTTAATACACGCTGGCAATGATATACATTCTCCTACTTCAAGAGAGGCTATTGCTAATGATATGAAAGGTATAAGAGATCATATATTATCAATTGCAAATACTTCTATTGGTGGAGAATATATTTTTGCAGGTAGTAGGATAAAAGTAAAGCCTTTTAATGATGATGGTAGTTATAATGGTAATAATGAAAAACTAGAAGCGTTAATAGCACCAGATATTAAGAGTGCTTATAATATCAATGGAAAAGAATTATTTTTTAGTAGAGATTTAGATAAATTTAAAACAATCACTTCAAATATTCAAAAATTGAATCAATCTAAGCTCCATCCAGACATTATGGATAAAATGAATAAAACAAATGTTCCAAGTGAAGTATTTATAACAAGTGAAGATACTTTAAGAGACTTAATAGGAGATAATGATAATGATACAAGCAATGATGAAGTAGCATATTTTTATTTACGTGGTAAAAGACCAGATGGAACTAGTTTTAAGACTAAATTTGCTTTAGATGTGGCTTACGATAATCCTCAAAATGCAACAAGAGTAAGTGATTTATTAAGAAAAATAGGTGAAGCTTATGGTAATACTTCACAAAATCAAGTAGTAGATGTTAAGCTTAATAATTGGGGGCAAATTGAAATTACAGAAGTTAAGCCGGGTGGTTCTAATATTGACTTTCATCTAATATCATCAAATAAAGATGTAGAAGATATAAACTCTTTACATCAAATAGGAGCTAGGGTTACTAGCTTTCAAAAAAGTCCATTTTTAAGTGATTTTTCACTATCAAAAGTTGTTGGTATAAAAAATAATTATGATGCTAGATATACTACTCTTGGTGTAGAATTTATAACAAATGATAATGAATATGCTTCAAAAAATACAAAATTAAGTGATATATTTGGGCTTGAAGCTACAAAGTTAGAAATTAGTGGAAAATCACCAAATAATAAGACAGGTAATATTGAAGATTCTGTAATAAAACCTTTTGAAATTGATATACAAAATAATACTATTGATGATTTATTAAAATCTATACAAAATCATTTTGGAGGTAATATTAGTGTTGAAATCTCAAATGGAAAGATTAATATAATAGACCATAATGTAATAAGTTTAGAAAATGATAAAAAAGATCCACCATTTAATGGTCCGAGTGGTTTTGAAATAGAATTAAAAACAATTGATGATAACGGAGATGAAAGAAATGCTATAAGAAATAGCTTTCAAACTACCTATGATAAAAGTGCTTTTTTAAATAAAGGTTCATCTTTACTCTCAAATGTTTCTCAAATAAATGCGTTAAGTGGTGAATATGCTACAGATTCTACAAAATTAAGTGAAGTAGCAAATAAAGACCTAAATGGTGAAAAATATATTTTAAAGTTAAAAGACCACAATGGTATTGATGTAGAAGCTAGTATTGAATTAAATGAAGATGGAACTTATTTATTATTACCAAATAATAATAGTGGTGATGGTAATTATAGAATCCCACTTTATAATCCACACGATAGACCACCAGCTATCAGTATATCAAGTGCAAATGATGTTACATATAGACAAATTCTTGATTCTATATCAATAGCACTAAATTACTCAAATCAAGATGTGCAAAATTTCTTAAATGCACAGGGAAATAATATAGATGGTGTTAGTGAAATTGGCAAGAAAAATTACGAAAAATTAGTAAATATGGCAAATGGTAATGTAAATGTAATGCTAAATGATGAAGGACAAGTTGAGATACAGGATAAAATTCGCTCAAAAACTAAAATGAGTTTTATGATGTATAGTAATTCTAGTGATGATTTTTCTTTAAAGGGGTTAGATTCTGGAGCTCCATCTATTACATTAAATGCTAATAATGCACTTGAAGTTGATAAACCTCATATTAGTTTTTTTAAACAGTTAGATTCTATGATTGATGCAGTTAGAAAGGGAATATATCGTCCAGATGCTTTAGGGGATAATTATAATCAAGATTTAAGAAATATTGGAATTCAAAACTCAATAGCATTATTTGATCATATAAATGATCATATAGAAAAAAATATTGCTTTAAATGGCTCTTATGGTAGAGTATTTGAAAATAGCATTAAAAGAAATGAAGTTTTAAAGGTTCAAGTAGAATCTATAAAAAGTGATACTATTGGAACCGACTTAGCAGAAACTTATAATAAATTTTCACAACTTACAAATAACTATAATGCTGTTCTAGCTTCTACAAGCAAAATAAATCAAATGTCATTAGTGGATTTTTTATAGATTTTATTTTAAGGTTAATCCTTTAAAAAAATACTTCATATTCTCTTTATAACTTTAAATAGTTTTAAAACACTATTGCACTATAAGTTCAATTTATTTATACTATAAGCATAAAACAAAAATATAGAATAAAATAAGGACATAGGATGAAATTAAAATGGAATAGCTTTGATACTCGCTGGATGTTATCTTTATTTGGGACTGCTGTTGGTGCTGGGATTTTATTCCTGCCAATAAAAGCTGGTGTTGGAGGCTTTTGGCCTGTTGTTTTGATGACTATTGTAATTTTCCCAATGATATATTTAAGTCATAGAGCCTTAAGTCGCTTTGTTTGTCAAGCAAGTGGTGATGATAGGGATATCACTCACGCTGCGGAGGAATATTTTGGTAGAAAAATTAGTGTTTTTATCTCTATTTTATATTTCTTTGCGATTTTCCCTATTTGCCTTGCCTATTGCGTTGGAATTACGAATACTTTTGAGACATTTTTTTACAATCAGCTTTTACCGCTTTTAGATTCTTCTAGTAGCACTTATGCTTTTATTAGTGGGCTTTACTCTATCAATGAAGTGATTATAAAAGATTCAAATGGAGTAGAGGTTATAAAAAGTGTAGCATCTTTACTTCCATTATATAGGGCGATTTTAGCCTTTTTATTAGTAAGCATTTTTATGTTAATTATGCTTTTTAGTGAGGAGCTTATACTTAAGGTTTGTGAGTGGCTTGTCTATCCTCTATGTGCGGTATTATTCATATTTTCAATCTATTTAATTCCACAATGGAAATTTGAGAGCATTACTTCTATACCAGATTTTAAGGAATTTTTAACAATAGTGTGGCTAACTTTACCTGTATTGGTGTTTTCTTTTAATCATTCTCCTGCTATTTCTACATTTTCATTAAGTGTAAAGAGATACTATAAAGAAGATTCTGTTGATAAAGCAAATCAAATCCTATTAAGAACATCAATAATGCTATTACTTTTTGTAATGTTTTTTGTATTTTCTTGTGTGCTATCGCTTAATCCTCAAGAATTGCAAGATGCAAGGTCTCAAAATATCCCTGTATTATCATACTTTGCAAATAAACTCGATAATCCCTTTATATCTTACGGAGGACCTCTAGTTGCATTTTTAGCTATCTCTACTTCGTTTTTTGGGCATTATTTCGGTGCAAGAGAGGGGGCTTATGGTATAGTTAGAAAATGCTATAAGCTATTTGGAGAGGAAAATCCAAATCTAAAATTGATTGCAATTTGTTGCACCACTTTAATGTATATAATTATGGTGATTACTGCATATATTAACCCAAGTGTTCTAGGCTTTATAGAGGATCTGGGTGGTCCAATTATTGCAGCAATATTGTTTTTAATGCCAATATTTACTATTTGGAGTGTTTCAAGGTTTAAAAAATTCCAAAATAAAGCATTAGATTTGTTTGTTTTTGTAACAGGTATCCTAACTATAATCACAGTGATTTATAAACTATTGTAAGAGGTTTATTTTGAGTAATTTGGACATTTTTAAGATAGGTATAGGTCCTTCATCATCACATACTTTAGGACCAATGCTTGCAGCAAACTTATTTTGCAAAATTTTAGATAATGTTATATATAAAATACAAAGAATTGAAACTACACTTTATGGTTCTTTGTCCCTTACAGGTAAGGGGCATTTAACCGATAAGGCTGTCATTTGGGGCTTAAATGCCATCACCCCAAAAGATATAACCCCACAAATTTCAAAAGACATACTTAATAAGGCTATTAATTCTCATAGCATTAATCTCTGTGGAAAAAAGGAAATACATTTTATTTATGAAAGAGATATTATCTTTAATAATGATTTTTTGCCACTGCATCAAAATGCACTCATATTTAGGGCATTAGGGGAAGATTCTACTCTATTAGCAGAGGAGACTTATTATTCTATTGGTGGTGGTTTTGTAAAAAATAGCAAGGAAATACAAAAGAAAGAGAAAATAAGCCCATCATTTATAGGATTTCAAGTCAATTCTGCAAAAGATTTAATGAATCTAAGTAATAAAAATACAAAATCACTCTCTAGTATAGCATACGAATATGAGTTACAATTCCACACAAAAGAGCATATTTATGATTATTGCTTAGAAATTTGGAATGTTATGCAAGAGTGCTTTGCACAGGGCTGTAACCCAAAGGAGCTAAATTTACCCGGACCGCTTAATCTTCATCGTAGAGCTAAGGGGTTAAGTGAGAGAATCTGCCCTACGATGGACCCTTTTGGCATTATTGATTACATATCACTTTATGCAATAGCCATTGCAGAGGAGAATGCCGGAGGAGGTAGAGTAGTAACAGCTCCTACTAATGGTGCTTGTGCGGTAATTCCAGCAGTTATGCTATATCTTAAAAATCATAGCATTGGCTTTAATGATTCTATGGTGGTTGATTTTTTACTATGTGCTATGATGATTGGCTCATTGTATAAGAAAAATGCTAGCATTAGTGGAGCAGAGGCTGGTTGTCAGGCAGAAATAGGAAGTGCTAGCTCTATGGCAGCAGCAGCTATGGCAACAGTTCTTGGAGCTAATGTATCTCAAGCCTGTAATGCAGCAGAAATTGCAATGGAACATCATTTGGGACTTACTTGCGACCCTGTGTTTGGATTAGTCCAGATTCCTTGTATTGAAAGAAACGCATTTGGTGCAATAAAAGCTATCTCTGCTGCAAGAATGGCTATGAATCGTAAGAGCATACCCGTAGTTGGTCTTGATGATGTTATTAATACAATGTATCAAACGGGTAAGGATATGAATAGTAAATATAAAGAGACGGCACTTGGAGGGCTAGCTAGCACAATAAAAAATATTTGCTAAGTAGTTACAAAAACATATTAAAAAGGGTTTAACTAGAATAATCAATGATGTGTAGATATTAGGTTAAATAAAGCAGTAGTTCAATATATAATAAAACAATAAAATTGGTTTTGGTAATAAAAAAATTGCTTTAGTAATAATAGCCATTAATTATAAAGCTAATTTTTTAGTTTTAAGTAATTCTTTTTATTTTTAATAATATCATAAATTTTGTATAATCACGCATTAATTATAAAGGTCTAAAATGGATAATATTATAATTGGCACTAGAGGAAGCGTTTTGGCTATATGGCAAGCAAACTTTATAAAAGATAAGTTAAAAACCCAATTTAATTTAGATTCTAAACTTGAAATTATTAAAACAACAGGAGACAAGTTTCTTGATGCTCCATTATCTAAAATAGGAGGAAAGGGGCTTTTTACAAAAGAAATAGAAGAAAAATTATTAAATAATGAAATTACACTTGCAGTTCATTCACTAAAAGATGTGCCAATAAATATACCAAGTAGCCTTACATTAGCAGCAATCACAAAAAGAGAAGATATTAGGGATTGTTTTTTGAGTAATAAATTTAGTAGTTTAGAATCTTTACCAAAAGGTGCAAAAGTAGGGACAACTTCATTAAGAAGGGCTATGCAATTAAAATATATTAGAAATGATTTAGAAACACTAAATTTGAGAGGTAATGTTCAAACTAGACTGCAAAAGCTTAGTAATAATGAGTTTGATGCTATCATTTTAGCAAAGGCAGGAGTAAATAGATTAGGAATATCAAACAAAGATATTAAATTTATAACACCATTTGAAAGTTATATTATTATTCCAGCAATGGGACAGGGTTCTTTGGGAATTGAATGTAGAGAGGATTGTGAAATTTTAGATACTTTAAAAAAGCTAAATGATAATAAATCTTTTATCGAATGTAGTTTAGAGAGAGAATTTATAAAATATTTAAATGGTGGCTGTCAAGTTCCAATAGGTGTAAATGCAATATATCAAAATGATAATAATATAAATATGACTGCAATAATAGGGCTTCCAAATGGTAAAAAGATTATAAAAGATAATGTTAGCGGTAGTTTAAATGATAACTTAGCATTAAAATTATTTAATAAAGTAAATAATAATGGAGCAAAACAGGTTTTAAAAGAAGCATTAGAAATGGTAGAGAGCTTTTAGAGTTGAATAAAGTCTCTTATAAAAATGCAGTATTTTATTACTCATTTAGTGATTGTGCCTATATTGATGGATATGATACAAAATTTAATTATGCCTCAATAGAATCTTGTTCTGAAGAATTTTATAATGCTTTATTAGAACGGGGTTGGAGAAGATTTGGTGAGATGTTTTTTGCTCCATTTTGTGATTATTGTAAAAAATGTATTTCAATTCGTCAAATTATAAGTGATTTTAAATTATCCAAAAATCATAAAAGAATCATAAAAAACAATTCTCATATAAAAATAGAAATTCAAAATCCTATATACGACCCACAAAAAATCATACTATATAATAAATATCATAAAATTATGAATATTAAAAAGGGTTGGGATTATAATCAAATAGATAAGTCAAGATATATTTATATGTTTATAGAGGGGCAAATGAGCTTTGGTAAAGAGATTTGTTACTATATTGATGATAAATTAATTGGTGTTGCATTTGTAGATATATTAAATCATACAAAATCAATGTCTGCAATTTATTTTTTTTATGATCATGATTATAGTTACCTATCTCTTGGGACTTTTTCTATATTAAAGCAAGTTGAAATTGCAAAAATGCTTGATATTAAATATTTATATCCGGGTTATTGGATAAAAGACCATTACTCTTTAGGATATAAAGAGCGATTTAAGCCATTTGAATATTTAGTTAATCGTCCAAATATATATGAAGAACCAATTTGGAAATTATATAAAGGAGAAATATGAATCTTACTAAAATTATTTCAGTTTATTTTGGGATTATTGCTGATATTAGATTTCCAAAAACTATTCAAAATTTTATAAATAAAACATATATAAAAATCTTTAAAATAAATATGGAAAATTTTTTACCATATTATTACTACAAGAGTTTAAATGAGCTATTTACAAGGGGTTTAAAGAAAAATATAGATTTTGATAAAAATGCAGATATTTTTATATCCCCATCTGATGGTTATATAATGCAAAGTGGAAATAGTGTAAATGGCAGAGCATTACAGATTAAAGGTTTTAGTTATAGCATTGAAAAACTACTTGGTGAGAGGGTAGAGTCTAATTTATTTTATATAAATATCTATTTATCCCCTAGTAATTATCATAGATACCATTCACCCTGTGATATGTATGTAGAATCTATAACACATTTTAAAGGAAGTTTATTGCCTGTAAATTTAAAATCATTAACAAAAAATCACAATTTATTTATTAGAAATGAAAGAGTTATTTTGAAAGCGAAAGATATATTTAATAAAACTCTATATTTTGTTGCAATAGGAGCTTTAAATGTTGGTAATATTGTATTTTATATAGAACCTAGATTGCAAGATAAATTTAAAGGCTATAAAAATACATTCTATTATAATAAACCAAAGTTTGTTAAAAAAGGTGAAGAATTAGGTATGTTTAAAATGGGTTCAACAATAGTATTTTTTAGTGAAGAAAAGCTTGAAATTTTAAAAACTGATTGTAAAATTTCATTTGGTGAAAGCTTATTTAGAAGGATAAGAGATGAATAATGAAATTATTAATAAGATTTTAGATTTAAAAAAAGACTTAAATGCCTTAATTGTTGCACACTATTATCAAAGAGATGAAA
Source organism: Helicobacter sp. MIT 14-3879 (assembly GCF_003364125.1). Lineage (NCBI taxonomy): Bacteria > Pseudomonadati > Campylobacterota > Epsilonproteobacteria > Campylobacterales > Helicobacteraceae > Helicobacter > Helicobacter sp. MIT 14-3879. The sequence goes on along the minus strand of NZ_NXLP01000006.1, from coordinate 18,603 downwards.
TTGTAAAATTAGCAGATTTTTGTGGTGATAGTTTAGAGCTTGCTAGAGTTGCTAGCAGGGCAGAACAGGATTTAATTGTATTTTGTGGTGTTAGTTTTATGGGGCAGAGTGTGAAAGTATTATCACCTAAAAAAAGAGTTATTATGCCTCGTCTTGCTTGCTGTTCTATGGCTAGAATGATAGATTCTAGTTATTTTGATATTAGTATTAAAAAGCTAAATTCACTTGGAATTGATAATATATTTCCAATGACTTATATTAACTCAAATGCAGATGTTAAGGCAAAAGTTGGTAAAATGGGAGGTGTAGTTTGCACAAGTGCAAATGCTACTAAGATTTTTGATTACGCCCTTAGCCTCAATAAAAAGATATTTTTTATGCCAGATAGATGCCTTGGTGTAAATTTAGCAAATAAAAATAATAAGTTAAGTAGTGTATTAGGGCAGAGTAGCGATAGTGAAATTATAGATTCTGATGTAATTTGTTATGATGGATTTTGCTCTGTTCATCAACTATTTTCTGTAAGTGATATTGAATTTTATAAGAATAAGTTTAGTGATATTCTAATTGTTACTCACCCAGAATGCGACCCAAAAGTAGTAGAAAAATCTGATTTTGTAGGCTCTACAAGTCAGATAATAAATTTTATTTCAAATCTACCAAAAGATGCTAAAGTTGCTGTTGGCACAGAATTTAATCTAGTTAATCGTTTAACAAAACAAGATAATAATAAGGAAAATATCTTTGTTTTATCAAGCTCAAAACCTGAATGTCCCACTATGAATGAAACCACATTGCAAGACTTATATAATGTAATGAGGGCATTTAAAGATGAAATACCATATAATGAAATTGAAGAAGAACTTAGCACTATTGAATATGCCTCACTTGCATTGAATAAGATGTTAGAGCTTTCAAGATGATTTATATAAAAGAATTTATAAAAAATGCAATAATTGAGGATTTGGGAAGAGGAGATTTATTTGAAAAAACTTTAGACATTAATCTAGCTAACAAGATTGTAGAAGCAAATATTATTGCAAAAGAACAAGGAGTATTTTCTGGAGAGAAATATATAAGAGTTTTATTAGATATGTTTAATATAAAATCTAAAATATTAGAAGATTCTGCTTGTTTTAAAAAAGGAGATATTTTAGTTAATCTAAGCGGTGCTTACATAGATTTATTAAAGATTGAGAGGGTAGGGTTAAACTTACTTCAACATAGCTCTGGGATTGCTACTAATACACATTCATATATTAAAATTTTAGAAGAAAATAATTTATCAACAATGTTGCTTGATACAAGGAAAACTAGAGCAAATTTAAGAATGTTTGAAAAATATTCTGTGTTAAATGGTGGTGGAAATAATCATAGATTTGGACTTGATGACTGCTTAATGCTAAAAGATACAAACTTAGCTCATATTAAAGATATAGATTTATATATAAAAAATGCAAGAAAAAAGATTCCATTTACTTCTAAAATTGAAATTGAATGTGGAAACATTAGTGAGGCAAAAAAAGCAATGGAATCTTTAGTGGATATAATAATGTGTGATAATATGAAACCTGATGATATAAAAAAAGTAGTGGATTTTAGAGATAAATATTTTAAAGGAATTTTAATTGAAGCAAGTGGCAATATCACAAAAGATAATCTATTAGATTACGCTAAAACAAATGTTGATGCTATTAGCTCTGGGGCACTCATATATAATGCTAGTTGGATTGATATGAATATGAAAATGATATGAGGCTTAATCTTTTTATATATTTATAAATAGTAATGATTTCTAAAATAAAAGCAGGATCAGTGGATAGAGAGACATTTTTTATAAATAAATTAATAGATTCTAAAATCACATACAAAATAGGTGATGATGCCGTAGTAATTGATAAATATGTCTATGCTATGGATTTATTTTGTGAGGGAGTACATTTTACAAAAGAACATTTTAGCTATTACAAAATAGCTAAAAAGGCAATGTTGGTAAATATTTCTGATATATTGGCTATGGGTGCAAAACCTATATATGCCCTGCTTGGAATCTCATTTAGTGAGGATATGAGACTAAATGATATTAAAGAGTTTCAAAGAGGGATAAAAGAGGTTTGTAAAGAATATAAAATTAAAATTATTGGTGGAGATACAATAAAAGATAATAAGCTAAATATTGCAATAACAATAATAGGAGAAACTACAACAAAAACATTATTTAGAAATAATCTAAAAGCTAAAGAAATATTATTTTATACAGGAAATTTAGGTAGTGTATTAAAAGATATGAGATATTTATATCGTGGAGGTAGTATCCCTAAAAGTTCAAAATTCTTAACACCAAAGTTAAATGCTAACTTTGTCTATGAAATAGCACGATTTACAAAATGTGCTATGGATATATCTGATGGTTTGTATTGTGAGTTAAATAGATTATCAAAGTTAAATAATGTTAAATTTAGTTTTTTTAGAAAAATTAATAATAAAAAGGCTTTAAGTGGTGAAGAATATGAGCTATTATTGTCTATTTCAAAAAAAGATATAAGAAGATTAATGCTTACAGCAAAAAAGCATAGAGTATCGATAACAAAGTTAGCTATAACAAAAAGAGGTAGGGTTAGATTCCACTACTACCCACACCACAACTAAATAAATTTACTTAAATCAATATGACAATATCCATTTGGATTCTTTTTTAAATATTTTTGATGATAAGATTCTGCTAAAAAATAGTTTTGTAAATATTTTATTTCTGTTGCTATTTTTTCTTTAAAATGTGAATCAATATAATTTTGAATTATTTGTTTATCTATATCATTTATATAGTATATACCACTTCTATATTGTTCTCCTATATCATTTCCTTGCTTATTAATAGAGTATGGATTTATAATGCTAAAAAATTCATCTAAAATATAATCTAGAGTAATTTTAACTTCATCATAAATAATTTCTACACACTCCACAGAGCCTGTTTTTCCGCTGCAAACTTGTTCATAAGTAGGATTTTCTATATTACTATTTGCATATCCTACACTTGTTTTAATAACTCCATTAATATATCCAAAATATGCCTCAACTCCCCAAAAACAACCACCTGCTAAATAAATTTTCATTTTAAAATCCTTAAATAAGTTATAAAACTCATTACCATTATAATATAATATAAGAATAATAAAAATATATTTTTTAGTATTGAAAACTGCAATTTTCAAATTTTATAATTATAGAATTTGCGTTTAAATAAAAATAATTAAAAGGAAAAATGTGTATGAATAAAAATTATTTATGGATAATACTTTTTTTAATATCTTATACTTTTGCCAAACCATCACAAGAGATACCTGCCATTAAACCAGAAGCAAATGAAGTTTTTTATATTAGTTCTATAAATATGTCAAATACGAGAGGGAAAATCTATAAGATTCATATTGCTTTACCAAAGCATAACAAAGATAAAAATATATTTTATACGCTTGATGGAAATGTATTTTTTCCTATGTTGCTTAATCTTATTATTACAAATAAGAAAGGTTTTTTTAAGCTTCCTATTATCGTAGGTATTGGGCATAATAGCCCTTTGGCATTTGATAGAAACTTACGCACTAAGGATTATTTACCACCTCTTGAAGGATTCTTGCAGAGTGAATTTAGTGGTGGTGGAGGAGCAAGTGAATTTTTAGAATTTATTACAAAGAAACTCCAGCCTTTTATCTATAAATCATTTGGCAAACCTCAAAAAGAGTTACTCTTTGGGCATTCTTTTGGAGGAATCTTTGTGCTATATGCAATAATGAATAATTGGGAGAAATTTACACATTATGTATCTGCTTCACCATCTCTATGGTGGGGATATGGTGGATTTGTAAGAAATGGATTAATAAATTTAAAAAATATCAATGCAAAAATCCTTTTAACACGAGGTAGTTTAGAGACACAAAAATTAGATACTAAACAGAATCCTATTAATATTAATGATATTATAAAAACCAAAGATTTTAAAAAAAGAGATTTCTGTTATTATACTTTGCAATGGCAACGCATACACATTTATAAATATAATAAAAATAACTCTATTTTTTATGATTACTCTAAAGATTTTATTGAAGAATTTAAAGAGATTTGTAAGGATATAAAAAACCATAAAAAGACCTACCCTACTCCCACAATCAAAGAAGTGTTAAATTGGCTCCAACTATCTTCTATAAATCCTAATAATATTAGCTTTTTAGAATTTAAGAATAAAACACATGGAAGCTCTATTCCAAATGCTTTAATATCAGGGATAAAAATATTAGAAGAATAAAAATATTTGAAATATTTTTATTTACCACATCCACAATCACAAGAATTAGAATCTATTCTATCATTTCGGTTAGTTTGTATTTTTAAAAGCTTATAAAAAGGACAAAACGATAAATAAACACTAATTAAAAATAATATTCCAAATATCCATATGAAATTAGCAAATATCACACCATAGCTTATAAATGCAAGCCCTAATATTATTCTTATAATCTTATCAATTTTACCAATATTTTTTTTCATTATTCCCACATACCTACTCTATTTTTATTTTTTGTAGTATTCTTGATAAAGTCTCTTGTGAAATATTTAATAGTTGCGAAATTGTCTTTTTATTGACCATAGAAAATATATCTGGATTTTTCTCTAAAAGTGATATAACTTTTGCTTTAGAATCCATTACTGCTAAGTCTATTAAGTAATCTTGTTCATTTATGATTTCATTTGAACGTCTTAATATATTATTTACTAACTCAATATCATCTTTTAAAAGTTCTTTAAAAGATTCTGTTTGTATTGATAAAATCCTACAATTTTCCAAACAATATAAACTATTATGAGCTTTAGTATCAATCAAAGCACAATAATTAACAAGTGGAGGATTATTAAGCCTTGCACAATCATTAATATAAAGATTTACAATAATCTCATTATCATATTTATTAATTTTACATGCTTTAATAGAGCCATGAAATAAGTATTGGATACTTTGAACTACATCATCTTTGTAACACAAAATACTATCTTTTGGATATTCTTTAATATGTGAGATATTTAATATATGTTCAAATGTGCTAGGCTTTATTCTTTGAAAATCTGTCATTTTACTAAGAATTTCCTTTAAATCAATAGAGCAATGAAGCTGACAACTTTTTGCTTTAAATACCATTTTAAACTCTTATATTATTCAAAATAACTCATAGTCTTATACCCACTATCTTGTAAGTATTTATCCTTCTTCATAAGCTTTAAATCACTCTTAATCATATCTTCAACTAAATCATTTAAATTATATTTTGGTTGCCATTTTAAAATCTCTCTAGCTTTAGTGTTATCTCCTATCAATAATTCTACTTCTGTTGGGCGAAAATATCTAGGATCAATACTTACTACTTCCATTCCCTCTTGTAGTTTAAATTCTCCACTACATTTTGCAATATAACCCCTCTCCTCTACTCCCTTACCATTCCATTTTATATCTATACCTAGTTTTTTAAAGGCTAACTCAACAAAAACTCTAACCTCCGTAGTAATGCCTGTTGCTATTACAAAATCATCGGGTTTATCTTGCTGAAGTATTAAATACATTGCCTCTACATAATCTTTAGCGTGTCCCCAATCTCTTTTAGCATCTAGATTTCCAAGATATAATTTATTTTGTAATCCAAGTGCAATCTTACAAACTGCTCTTGTAATTTTCCTTGTTACAAATGTTTCTCCACGAATTGGACTTTCATGATTAAATAAAATACCATTTGAAGCAAAAATATTATAAGCTTCTCTATAATTTATAGTTATCCAATAAGCATATAATTTTGCTACTGCATAAGGACTTCTTGGATAAAATGGTGTTTTTTCATTTTGAGGAACTGCTTGAACCAAACCATAAAGCTCACTTGTTGATGCTTGATATATTTTTGTAGTATTTTCTAACTTTAAGATTCTAATTGCTTCTAATAATCTTAATGTTCCTAATCCATCTGCATTTGCTGTATATTCTGGAGTTTCAAAACTAACTTGAACATGACTCATAGCAGCTAAATTATAAATTTCATCTGGTTTAACTTCTTGAACTATTCTAATTAAATTTGTAGAATCTACCAAATCTCCGTGATGAAGTCTAAAACCAACATTACTTTCATGTAAATCTTTATATAAATGATCAATCCTATCTGTATTAAAGAGAGAGCTTCTTCTCTTTATCCCATGAACTTCATAACCTTTATTTAATAAAAACTCTGCTAAATACGCCCCATCTTGACCTGTAATGCCTGTAATTAAAGCTTTTTTCAAGTTTATCAACCTTTATTATCTTTAGAATTATAAAATTTATCATTATAAGTAAAACTTGATTAATTTTTTTTAAAATTGCTAAAGATTCTAAAGTTAAATTTAGGTTTTTAATACATTGTTAAAAAGCAAGTTATATTTTACTATATAAAACTTTATATTTCCCTCCTTGATGTATATCAAATAATAAAATAATATTTTGAATTACTATTTTAGGTTTTAGAGGGATAAACTCTAAATACAATTTAGCTGTTGGAGTAATTATGAACAGAAGAGATTTTTTAAAAAATGCAGCAATAGCTTCAGCTGCAGTTACTGCGGGTATTACAGTTCCAAGCTCTTTAAATGCTGCTAATGCAGATAATGGTTGGAAATGGGATAAATCAGTATGTAGATTTTGTGGGACAGGTTGTGGAATTATGGTAGCAACTAAAGATGGGCAAATAGTTGCTGTAAAAGGAGACCCTGAAGCTCCAGTTAATAGAGGGTTAAATTGCATAAAAGGATATTTTTGTGCAAAGATTATGTATGGACAAGATAGGATTACAAAACCTCTACTTAGAGTAAATTCTAAAGGAGAGTTTGATAAAAAAGGTAAGTTTCAAGCAGTTAGCTGGAAAAGGGCTTTTGATGAAATGGAAAAACAATTTAAAAAAACTTACAATGAGCTTGGTCCAACAGGAATTGGAGTTTTTGGTTCTGGACAATATACTATTCAGGAAGGTTATGCTGCCATAAAGTTAATAAAAGGTGGCTTTAGAAGTAATAATATTGACCCAAATGCTAGGCATTGTATGGCAAGTGCAGTTGTTGCTTTTATGGAGACTTTTGGTATTGACGAACCTTCTGGCTGTTATGATGATATTGAACTTACAGATACTATTGTTACTTGGGGAGCGAATATGGCTGAAATGCACCCTGTGCTTTGGAGTCGTGTGTCAAATAGAAAACTATCAAATGATAAAGTAAAGATTATAAATCTAACTACTTATAGAAATAGGACTTCTGATTTAGCAGATATTGAAATAATCTTTAAACCACATACTGATTTGGCTATTTGGAATTATATAGCAAAAGAAATTATTGATAGAAATGCTATGGATTCTAAATTTATTAAAGATAATTGTGTATTTACAACAGGATTTGTAAATATTGGCTATGGTATGAGAAATAATCCAAATCATCCAAAATTTCAAGAAAGTGAAAAAGATACTGTTGCAAAGGAAGTTTCAAAAGTAATAAGTAATAATGAAGGCATTAGTTTACAATATCTAGGAATTAAAAGTGGCAATATTATGAAAATGGACAATGCTAATAATGGTGGAGATCATTGGGAAATAAGCTTTGATGAGTTTAAAAAAGGATTGATTCCATATACACTTGATTATGTAGCTAATCTTGCAAAAGGTGATGATAGTGAAAGCATAGATTCTTTTAAAGAAAAGCTTAAAGCTTTAGCAAACTATTATATTGAAAAAAATCGCAAAATTATTAGCTTTTGGACTATGGGGATGAATCAACATCAAAGGGGAACTTGGGTAAATGAACAAAGCTATATGGTGCATTTATTACTTGGAAAGCAAAGCAAACCAGGAAGTGGAGCATTTTCTCTCACAGGACAGCCATCAGCCTGTGGAACTGCTAGAGAAGTAGGAACATTTGCACATAGGCTTCCTGCCGATATGGTAGTAGCCAATCCAAAGCATAGAGAAATAACTGAAAAAATTTGGAATTTACCTGCTAATACATTAAATAGCAAAATTGGTTCACATTATGTAAAAATTATGCGTGATTTAGAAGATTCTAAAATTAAGTGGATTTGGGTTCAAGTAAATAACCCTTGGCATAATACAGCAAATGCTAATCACTGGATAAATGCTGCAAGAAATCTAGATAATTTTATTGTAGTAAGTGAGTGTTACCCAGGTGTGTCAGCAAAGGTAGCAGATTTAATACTTCCTACTGCAATGATTTATGAAAAATGGGGGGCTTATGGAAATGCAGAAAGAAGAACTCAGCACTGGAAACAACAAGTGCTTCCGCAAGGCGAAGCTATGAGTGATACTTGGCAAATTATGGAATTCTCAAAAAGATTTAAAATAAAAGAAGTTTGGAATAAGGAATATAAAGACTTGGATTTAAAGCCTGTATTAAATGATGCTAAGAATATGGGTTATAATGAAAATACTACACTTTTTGAAATTCTTTATGCTAATAAAAATGCTAAACAATTTAGTATAAAAGATGAAACAATGAATGGCTTTAATAATACTGAAAGTTTAGGTGACAGTAGAAATATTATAGGGAGTGATGGAAATGTCTTTAAAGGATATGGATTCTTTGTTCAAAAATATCTTTGGGAAGAATATAGGAAATTTGGTTTAGGACATGCACACGACTTAGCAGATTTTAATACATATCATAAAGTTAGAGGCTTAAGATGGCCTGTTGTTGATGGTAAAGAAACTCAATGGAGATTTAACGCCAAATATGATGTATATGCTAAGAATAATGAAGGAAAAGAATTTGTATTCTATGGCAATAAAGGCAAAAAGATTCCAAGTGGAGATGTATTTAAACCTAGCAATAAGAATAAAGATATTAGTAATAAAGCAAAGATTTTTTTACGCCCATATATGGACCCAGCTGAAATGCCAAACGAGGAATACCCTCTGTGGCTATGCACAGGTAGAGTTTTAGAGCATTGGCATAGTGGAACTATGACTATGAGAGTTCCAGAGTTATATCGTGCTGTACCTACTGCATTATGTTACATGAATGAAATTGATGCAGTTAGTGCTAAATTAAAGCAAGGAGATACTATTTGGATTGAAAGCAGGAGAGGAAAGGTAAAAGCAAAAATTGATCTAAGAGGTAGGAATAAGCCCCCAAAAGGTTTAATTTATGTTCCTTGGTTTGATGAAAATGTTTTAATTAATAAAGTTTGTCTTGATGCAACCTGCCCTATATCAAAAGAAACAGATTTTAAAAAATGTGCAGTAAAAATTTATAAAGTCTAAAAATAATGCAGGTAAATAAAGATAGGAGAAATACCATAATAAAAGCTTTACAAGGAGTTGGTATCTTTGTATTTAGTGGGTTTTTATGGAGTGCTTACATATCCAAAGCAAAAGCTAATGGATATGCACTTCGCCCCCCTGGAGCAAAAAAAGAGAGTGAATTTTTGAAGCTTTGTATTAAATGTGGTAGATGTGTTACATTCTGCCCTTATGATACATTAAAATTAGCTAAGATAGAAGATTCTATACCGCTTGGGACGCCATATTTTACACCACGAGAAATCCCTTGCTATATGTGTGTAGATATTCCCTGTGTACCTGTATGTCCTACCAATGCTTTAGACCCTGCTTTACTTAGTATAACAGAGAATGGAAAAGAGATGATGAATATAAGGAATGCCAAAATGGGTGTTGCAATTGTTGATGATAAAAATTGTGTTGCTTATTGGGGAATACAGTGTGATGCTTGTTATCGTGCTTGTCCATTGATTGATGAGGCAATTAGATTAGAATATAAGCATAATGATAGAACAAATAAGCATTCCTTTTTGCTTCCTGTTGTAGATAGTGATATTTGCACAGGTTGTGGTTTATGTGAGAGAGCTTGTATAACAGATAAAGCTGCTATTATGGTTCTTCCTTTGGATAAGGTATTAGGCAGTGTAGGAACAAATTATATAAAAGGTTGGGATAAAAATGATGAAAAAAGATTGAAAAAATTAGATTCTAGCTCTGCTAAAGCTAGCGATATTAAAAATGCCATAGATTACCTAAATACTGAGAGCTTATGAAAAAATATAGATTTTTAATTATTAGGAGAGTTTTTCAAATAACAATTATGGCTATATTTATATTTTGTAACTATTATTCATTTCACTTTTTTGAAGGAAATTTAAGTTCATCTAAAGTATTTTACATAATCCCTATGAGCGATCCTTTATCAATGGCACAGATATTTTTAGCAGGTGGTATTATTGGAAGTGAAGCAATTATAGGGCTAATTATAGTATTGCTTATTTATGGGATTTTATTTGGTAGAGGATATTGTGCCTTTGTATGTCCTATAAATATAATAACTGATTTTGCTGCACTTTTACGAAAAATATTTTCAATAAATATACAAAAAAAGCTAAATATTAATAGAAACACAAAATATAGCATTTTACTCTTAAGCCTTATTTTAAGCTTTATTTTTGGTGTGGCAGCATTTGAATTAATAAGCCCTATATCTATACTTCATAGAGGAATAATATTTGGTATGGGCTTTGGAATCTTTGCAGTGATTAGTGTATTTTTACTTGACTTATTTATTATAAAAAATGGTTTTTGTGGATATATTTGCCCTCTTGGTGCAAGCTATGGATTAATTGGAAAATATTCTCTTCTTAGAATAAAGCACAATAAGACTAAATGCACTAAATGTGCTAAATGTATCTTGATTTGTCCAGAGCCTCAAGTATTAGACTTAATAGGAATAAGAAGTGGAACTATCAATAAAATAGATTGTATTAAATGTGGTAGATGTATTGAAGTGTGTAATGATAATGCTTTACAATATGGAATTTTTGATTTTAATAAGGAGAATAAAAAATGATAAATATAAGATTATCTAGTTTAAAAATATTATTGTTAGTAAGTGTTATACTTATTGGATGTGGTGGAAATAACTCTGAGTTAAGTGATAATGATATAGGGATTAGAAAAGCACCTTTAGAAAATGAAAAAGTAGTATTACAAGATTATACTTATAGCATTACTCCAGCAGGAGAGAGTAAGATTATAGAAAGGGCATTTGAAAATGCACCTCCTATGATTCCTCACGATGTAGAGGGAATGATGGATATTTCAAAGGATTTTAATGCTTGCATTACTTGCCACTCTCCTGAAATGGCTCCTATAATGAATGCTACACCTATTCCTTCATCACATACTTATGATACTTTTAAAAACAAGCCTACAAAAGAAATTGCTGATATAAGGTTTAATTGTAATCTTTGCCATACACCTCAAGCAGATGTTAAACCTATTATCGGTAATAACTTCAAGCCTGATTTTAGAAATGAGTTAAGTAAGAAAAAATCAAATCTTTTAGATGTTTTAGATGAGGGTGTAAAATAAACTTTAGGATTCTTTATTAAGAATCCTAAAGTTATTGATTTAATAATGAAAAAGCTACTTACTTTTATATTTTTTAGTTTATTTTTATTTTCAAATGAACCTTATAAAAAGATTATTACAAAGAACTTTATAATTTCTTCAATGTTATATAAAGATATTCTTTATGTTTCAACAAATAATGGTGTAGTTGAGGTCTATAATATAAAATCAAAAAAGAATCTTTATAATATAAAACTAGATTCTATAAAAGATTATCTTAATAATGATATTAATCCAAAAATCTTTCAAACACACACCATAGATGGTAAAAATATATTGATTTTAAGCCAAGATAGCAATGGTGATTCTAAATTATTTATTTATGATGGTTTAAAATTAAATAAAATAAATATAAATTCAGAACCTATTATTAAAAAAGCTTATTTTGTAGATAATGAGAATATATTATTAGGATTTTTAAGTAATGAAATTTGGCTATACAATATAAAAACTAATAGTATTATTTGGAGACAAAAGCCAAGTGATGCAGTATTTTCTGATTTAATAATTAATGATTATGAAGATTATGAGGCAATATCAACCACTGAAGGTGGGATAATATATATTATTGACTTAAAAAATGGCAATATCAAAAAGGAATTAAAAGGAGCAAACTTTGATAATATCTACACTCTAGTTAGTGTTAAAAATATCATCTTAAGTGCTGGTAGAGACAGAATCTGTGGTATATATAATAAAGATAATAATAAATTTAGGAGGCTTCATACAGAATTTTTATCTTATGTTGTGGGTTTATCAAAAGATTCTACTCTTGGGGCTGTTAGCTATAATGAAGACAATGATATTCTAATTTTTAAAATTAAAAACTTAGATAGAATTTCTCTTTTAAAAGGTGGTGATGCCCTTCCAAATACTATAATTTTTATTAATAATAAAAGTATAATTGCTAGTTTTGATAGTAAGAGTATTTTATTTTGGAATATTAAAGGAGAATAAAATGAATATTTCTAGCATAATAATCAAAGTTTTACCAAAGAATTTACAATCTACTTCTTTGAAATTATCAAAAATTGATGGCGTGGAAGTTGCACTAAAAGAAAATAACACTATTATTGTAGTAATTGAAGCAGAAGACACAAACAAAGAAGTAGAAATTTTAAGAAAAATCGAACAAACTAATGGTGTAATATCTGCTTCTATGCATTATAGTTATTTTGAAGATAGTCTAAGAGATGAAATATCAAGTATGAATAGCAATTTAGATATATTAAATGATGATAAGATTTCAATTGAGGAGGTTAAATATACAGGAAGTATCAATTATATGATGAATAGAAAAAATAAATAATTTTTTCTATAAACCCTAAAATACCCATTTGCTAATAAAACCATATCTTTTTTATTTATTGCTATTAAAATAATACAAATTTTAAACCCTCTGTAACATAAAAATTCTTTACTTCTTATTTTATATTCTATATTATTATTTTTATCTTGCATTGTTATTCCTTGCTTAAATTTATGTTATAATTATTTATTAGGTAAATTTAAGTTTTTAAAGGATAGTTGAATGCGTATTTTAATTATAGAAAATGATGAAAAACTAAATAAATCATTAAGTGAAGTGCTAAACGCTAAAAGATATCAAACTGATATTGCTGAAAATTTAAAAGATGGAAAATATTATGTTAGTATTAGAAACTATGATTTAATTGTAGCAAATTGGAATCTAAGTGATATTAGTGGTCCTGATATAATCCTTTCAATTAAAGAAAAAGCTCCAAAAGTCCCTATTATAATAATTTCAGCTAAAGATTCTACTGATATTGAAGTTAATGCACTAAATAGCGGTGCTGATGATTATATAAAACAACCTTGTTTGCCAGAAATATTTATAGCTAGAATAGAAGCTAGACTTCGTTCTTGGGGGACGAATATGATAGAAATTGGTGAGTTAATAATAAATCCAGATGAAGAAAAAATAATATATAGAGGACAAGAAATAGAAGTCAAAGGTAAGCCATTTGAGGTTCTCACACATCTTGCAAAACATAGAGATCAAATTGTATCTAAAGAACAATTATTAGATGCTATATGGGAAGAGCCAGAGCTTGTAACTCCAAATGTAATAGAAGTAGCAATTAATCAAATAAGACAAAAAATGGATAAACCTCTTGGTATAGCTACAATAGAAACAGTTAGAAGAAGAGGATATAGATTCTGCTATCCAAAAGAAGCTCAATAATATTATGTAGAATCAATTTGATTCTACACTACTATAATTTTCTTAATATAATTTTTTAATTATTAAAACATATCTTTAAAATGGATAATCACAAAAAATAGCACTGCACTAACTATCGCAGATACAGGGACAGTTACTAACCACGCCATAATTATTTTTATTATTGCAGAACGCCTTACTAGCTCATTTTTTATATTCTTTTTAAGGGCTTTTCTATCTTTCTTATTGATTTTTAAATTAGGAGATTTATTATTTTTTAGCTCTTTTAAAATTAATTGTTTTTTAGCAATGGAAGCTTTTCTAAAATTATTTAAAAATTTTTCTACAATCTGTGCGTCTCTACCCTTGTGTGCCTGAATGATTTCTTGTTCCATTTGTTTATAATTACTCTTTAAATACTCCCTTAAAAATCCTATGCCAAATATAGCACCTATTGCTATATGTGTGGAGCTTACAGGAAGCCCTAAAGCAGATGCAACCAAAACAGTAATTGAGGCTGATAAGGCTATACAAAATGCACGAATTTTATCTAATTCTGTTATTTCACTGCCAACTGTTCTAATTAATTTTGGTCCATATAATGCAAGTCCAATTGAAATTCCAAAACCACCTAAAACCATAATCCATATAGGAACGCTGGATTTAGCTTCCATTACACCACTTATTGCTTGATTTATAGCAGCAAGTGGTCCAATTGCATTTGCAACATCATTTGCACCGTGTGCAAAGCTAAGTAATGCTGCTGCAAAAATAAGTGGAAATGTAAAAAGCTCACCAATAGAATCCTTAGTATTTTTTAAGTAGTTTGCCTTTTTGTTTATAAGAGGTTTTGTTATAATAAAAATTATCACAGAAATTAAAAATGAAACTATGACTTGTGTAAATAAATTTAATGTAATTACTTTTGATAAACCTTTTTGAAATAAATATAACATAAAAGACCATGACATTATAAAAATTAATATAGGAACTACTCTTTTTGCAGATAATTGCTTATCTTGCTTATAAGTTATCGTTCTTTTAATTATCATCAAAAAAAATGCTGCTATAATCCCACCAGCTATTGGTGAAATAACCCAACTAGCAACAATACCTAGCATAACATTCCAATCTATTACACTAAAACCACCTGCTGCTATGGAAGAGCCAATGAGCCCACCTACAATAGAATGTGTAGTGGATACAGGAGCTCCAACAAATGTAGCAAGATTAAGCCACAATGCACCAGCAATGAGTGCAGATAGCATTACAGAAATAAAAATATTAATATCACTAAAGGCTTCTTGAGAAACTATACCAGATCTAATAGTATCTACAACATCACCTCCAGCAATAATTGCCCCACCTGCCTCAAAAATCATAGCTATAATTATTGCTGCAAACATACTCATAGTATTTGAGCCAACAGCAGGACCTACATTATTAGCAACATCATTAGCACCTATATTCATAGCCATATACATACCAACAACAACACTAACAATAAGTAAAATATTATTACTGCCATCACTAAATATAGTAGCAATAAGGGATGATAAAAACATAAAGATTATTACAATTCCTATCTTTCTTATATCTTTTGTCCCAAATTGTGTAGCTTTTTCTATCTGTTTTATATTGCCAATATCCATAATAACAACCTTTTTATTTAATGCAATATTCTAATAAATTTTGCTTTTATTTAGCTAAATTTTAGGCTAAAATTACTTTTATTTCTTAGGGTATTATGTGATGAAAAAATATATTAAAAAATTAAATAATTTTATTAATGACTTTGATAATAATGGTGTTTTACTATTTATATTATTGAATACTACTTTTAGTATATTTTTATTGTTTAATTATATTTTTAGTGGAATCTTGCTTTTATTCTTAAGTATTACTATCGTTTTATTACATATCTTTAAATACAAGAAAAAAACAATCAAACTAGCCGAGCATAAAATACAATCTGATGGATTACAGCGTATATTTTCATATATACCATTTAATGTAGTAATTACTGATTTAAATAATAATATTTTATTTAGTAATTGCCAATCTTCTTATAACCAAACACCCAATGACTATATGAAGTTTGATTCTTTGTGTTTGCTAGATAATACTTCAAAAATAAATAAAATTAAGATAAATAATAAAATAGAATACTTCTTTTCACATAAAAATGCAATTAGCAGTAGTGATAATAAAGCTATTGGATATATTAATATAGAATTAAATATAACTGATATTTTGCAATACTACGATAGGATTAATACGCTAAATCCAAATATAGATAAATATCTTTATACTGCATTTGATAGCAATAATGATGGAATCTTGATTTTTGGATACGATAGTGCTAAAAAAGAATCTAAAGAATGTCTAATATCAAACACTACTATAAAAAATATGATTTTCACAAATAATATTGGTAATGATTTATTATCTTTATTTCATAAAAGTGAGAGGAATAGAGTTGGCTACATTATTGCAAATCTAACAAATGAGCCAATTTTATTTGAAAGCTTAATGTTAAGCCGATATAGTCATTTTCCTGTGGAAATTAATGCAAGTATAATAAAAATTAAAGACAAAAGTGCCATATACTTAAGCATTAGGAATATACAATTAAGAAAAGAATTAGAAGATAAAAGAAATGCAAACAGAATACTCCTTATTGCAAAAAATAATGTTGCTTCTATGGTTTATGTGCTTCATTTAGTATTAACAAAGATATATGAACATATAAATACCACAAAAGAATATTCTAATAATATATTAAATTTACATTCAGATATAAAAGACAAAGCAAATGCTATAATGAACGCACAAGAAAAAATATTAAATTCAATAAGAGAATTAATATTATTTTATAATAAATCAAACATTAAAACATTTGTTAATATAAAATCGTTAATAGAGCATATTAAATCAACAATTTATACAAAAGAAGTTATTAATAACATATCAATTACAATAATCCAAAAAGGCGAAGTAAAAGATATTTATTGTGATGAAGGTGTATTAAAGTTTGTCATTATTTCAATTATTAATAATTCAATAGAACATACTAATATAACAAAAGGGACAAATTTTTATGGAAATATTGATATAACAATAGAAAATTTAAATAATAATTTTATCAAAATAAGCATAGAAGATAATGCTGGTGGCGTAGATGTCGGCTGTTTAGAGAGGATATTTGATGCATTCTATTCCACTAAAGAAACAAAAATAGGACTAGGGCTAACAAGCTCTAAAATTATAGTAGAACAAATTTTATTTGGAAGCATAAAAGCAGATAATACAAGCAAAGGCTTAAAAATGGATATATCAATATCAACAATGGGGTAAAATGAAAATATCACTTGATACTTATATACTCTCTGATACACATTTTGGACAAGATTCTATTGTTAAAAGAGAATATATTAGAAAAACTATAACAAATAATTTAAATTATAAAAATCACTTTAATTTACTAGTAGATAACTGGAATGCTAAGATAAAGAATGATGATTTAGTATTACATTTAGGTGATGTATATTTTAAAGATGGTATAAAGTATGTTAAAAGATTAAATGGCAATAAACGCCTAATCATAGGCAACAATGATATAAATAAATTTAATAAGTTAATTGCTTTAGGTTGGAAAACAAAAAATAAAGTTATCCTAAAGATTCCACAAAAAGATAAAATAAGAGAGAAAATAAATAAAAAATATAAAGATATTAAGAATAAAATTTTTTTAAATGGGCTTATTATTGATATTGCAGGACATAGAATCTTATTTAGCCATTTTCCTGTATTTGACAGAAAAAAGAATGATAGATATAGCTATATTAGAGATATTTTATATGATTATTATCGCTTCAGTGAATGCTCTCTTAATATACACGGACATACACATTCAAAAGATGTTATAAAAGAAAAATTTTGTATTAATGTGTCTTGTGAAAAGACTATGCTATCGCCAATTAAGTTAAGAAGTATTTTAAACTACATTTAAAGGAGAATTAATGGATAAACAAGTAAATATTTTAGTACCTATGATGAATGGATTTGAAGAAATAGAGCTAACAAGTATCGTAGATATTTTAAGGAGAGGCGGATTAGAGGTAGTAATTGCATCAAATACTGCCAAAGTTAAAGGAGCACATAATATAATAATAGAGTCTGAATGTTTATTTAAAGATATAAATATTAATGAATTTGATGCCATAGCTCTAGCTGGTGGATATGAAGGAATGCTAAATTTAAGCAATGAGGATTTTATTATACAAACTTTACAAACATTTAATAAAGAGCATAAGTTAATAGCTGCGATATGTGCTTCACCTATTGTGCTAGATAAAGCAAAAGTTTTAAAGAATAAATTTACCTGTTATCCTAGTTGTGAGAATAGTATAAGCTCTAATGCAATTTATACTAAAGAAATTGTAGTAGTTGATGATAACATAATAACATCAATTGGTCCTGCTAGTGCAAGTATATTTGCAATAGAAATTCTAAAGTATCTAACAAGCACCATAAATGCTAATAAAATCACAGAAGAATTATTGCTAGATAAGTGCAAATAAAACTAAATCTTCTCATTTTTATCTCTTTTTCTGCTACCTTAATTTAAGTAAAGATTCAAAAAAATTATGTTTATATTTCATTTACTTTTAAGATTTATTTAAATCTATAACTTTATTTAAATCTATAAAGGAAATTTATTAAAATTATAAATTAAAGGACAATATAATGAAAAGAAATGCTTTTAGTATGATAGAGTTAGTATTTGTTATAGTAATACTAGGAGTTTTAGCAGCAGTAGCAGTTCCAAGATTTGTTGCTACAAGGACAGATGCACAAGTTGCAACAGCAAGAAGTGATTTAGCTTCAGTTCAAAAGGCAGTTGTTGCTAAAGTTTTTGCAGAT
>NZ_NXLP01000050.1:0-8732 GCF_003364125.1 Helicobacter sp. MIT 14-3879 | reverse complement strand
TGTGGAGGATATTAATAAAAAATATTCTAACCACATACAATTTCCTATTTTTCTACATTATGAAGAAGAAAAAAAAGAAGAAGGCAAAGAACCTATAAAAGAATCTAAAAGCGAACAAGTTAATAGCGCAAAAGCATTATGGACACTAAGCAAAGGGGAACTCAAATCAGAAGACTATGAAGAATTTTATACAACCATCTCTTATGATAGAGAAAAGCCCATTAAATATGTGCATACGCTAGCAGAAGGTAGCTTACAATACAAAAGCCTCTTTTATATCCCAGCTACCCCCCCTATCGACATGCAGCGTATGGATTATAGGTCAAATGTTAAACTTTATGTAAAACGAGTCTTCATTACTGACGATGATAAGGAATTATTGCCTCCATATTTACGCTTCATCTATGGCGTGATTGATAGTGATGATTTACCACTTAATGTAAGTCGAGAAATCTTGCAAGAAAACAAGATTTTAGAACAAATCAAAAGTGCATCTGTTAAAAAGATTCTTGGAATGATAGAATCTCTTAGCAAAGATGAAGCAGCTTATAAAGACTTTTATGCAAAATATGGCAAAGTACTCAAAGAAGGATTGTATAACTATGGCGAAAATAAAGAAAAAATTTTAAACCTCATACGTGCTTATTCCTACAATAAAGGCGAGAATATTAGCCTTAAGGAATATAAAGAAAATATGAAAGAAGGACAAGATTGCGTTTTCTATGCCATAGGAAAAGATTTAGATTCTATCAAAAATAATCCCGTATTAGAGAAGTTTAAAGATTATGATATTTTGCTCTTCGCTGATGAAGTAGATAATTTTGTTATTCCACAAATTGGGGAATACGAAGGAGTAAAGTGGGTTGATATAACCAACAAAAATGCAAATGAAAAGATTAAAACTGAGGTGGGTGAGGAAAGTAAAAAAGAATTTGAAAGTCTCATAGAATCTTTCAAAGAGTTAGAAGGGGTAAATGAAGTACACTTGATTGAAGGGATTAGTTCGCCTTTAGTGCTCACAGAGGAAAATTCACAAATGAACTATATGGAACAGATTATGCGACAAATGGGGCAGGAAATACCTGAACCAAAGAAAAATATTGAAGTAAATATTCATCATGAACTCATACAAAAAATCAATAAACTTGAAAAAACGTTGCGCAATAAATATTGCCTTGTTCTTTTTAATGGGGCAAAAATCCTAGAAGGACAAAGCTTAAAAGATTCTAAAAACTATGTTGATAGCATACACGAATTGCTGCTCAATAATCTGTAATCAAATTTGTGTTTTATCTTGAGAATCCATGAATTTTATGCTTGTGTGAGTTTAATTCCCTAAAGAAATCATTATCGTGCTAACTCAAGATATATACATGGCATGTAATATCAACTGACATCATGCGATTCGCATTGAAGCATGAGAAAATATGTTAAGATTCTCTATTCACAAATGCAGGTATCAATCATGAAAATTGTAATGAGCATAAGGAATTTAGCGGAAACAAGTGGAGTAGAAAGAGTTGTAATCAACCTTGCAAGTGCTTTATGTGATTTGGGACATCAAGTAGAAATTGCATGCTATTATAAAGATAAGCATGGGAGGGTCTCTACATTTCCCCTTGATAAGCGTATTGCTATAAGCTATATTTATCCACATCCCGATAATCACACAAATGATAAAGGATTACGCAAGGTAATATGGAAATGGTTTCGGCATTTAATTGTAAATTTACGCATTAATAAACAATACAAAGATGCAGATATATTTATAGAATCTGACTTTTTCTTGCTTTTTCCCTACTTTAAGAGAAGAGGTATGAAGTATATTCGCATTATTCATGTAGAAATAGCAAAATGGAAAAGAAAGAATAGTCTTTTTGATGCAGTCGTTTTACTTAGCTCAAGCGAATATGAAAGATGGCGCAATCGCGCTGATAATATTACAAAAATTTATAATTTTGTTTTCCTGCCTTTTGAATCTCGACTAAAAGATATTATCCGAGATTCAGACAATTCAAATTCTGCCCTAAACCCCTATGACAACTTACAAGACTTCATAGATTCTAAAAGATTACTACTCACAAACAATATAAAAACACATGGCTACAATGTAGATTCCAAAAACAATGATGAATATCCTTGCGCAACTCCAAAATCCTGCAAGATTATAGCTGTGGGGCAAATGTATTCTGAACAGAAAGGCTTTCCTCGTCTTGTGAGTGCATATAGCAAGATAGCTAAAGAATTCCCACACTGTAAGCTTGAGATTACAGGTAAAGGTAACGAAGAAACCATCATGAATGCTCAAATACATTCACTTGATATGACCAAATACATAAAATTAAAACCTTTTAGTACCAATATAGAATCTGTGTATCTACAAGGTGATATTTATGCAATGACAAGCTACTATGAAGGTTTGCCCATGGCATTACTTGAAGCAATGAGTTATGGTCTGCCATTAATTGCTTATGAAATTGACACAATTAAAGATTGTTTCGCTCCTAATCCAGAGATAAGAAATGGAATTTCCTACCATAAAAATGGCATATTAGTCCCTAATAATAACGAAACATTATTTTGTCAAGCACTCAAAGAATTGATTAACAATGAAACCATGCGCATTAAAATGGGACAACAAAGTCTTATTCTTATTAAAAATAAGTTCAGTAAAGAGGTAGTTATGCGCGATTGGCAAGCATTACTTGAAAGTTTAATGTGAAATAAAATTTATCCACAATACTGCAATCCCATATTTTTTGCAAGGTAGAAATATTTGATTAGGATGTATTATAATAAAAACCTATAGTGGTGCTCGTTTAGTATTTATAAGAGATAAACGAATAAAAAAAGCTATTAGAAGGGTAACACAAAGAATTTGCAAAACAAGACTGGTTTGATTAAGAAAAGATTCAGATTCTGGTGTTGCTGCAATTTTTGGTTCATTGCCAAAAATCCTCGCAATCCCCGGTAGATAAAAAAAACAAAATAATAACATTAAAATGACGTTAATAATATTAAGAATCCACACAAAAAAACTACTCTTTCGGAATCTAAAACTTAAAGTCTCATAAATAAATATAAATATCGCACTAATAAGCAGTATATAATAAAGTTGATTGAAAATCGCACTCATAATAATACCTTGATCGTATTTTGTAATGAGTGTTTCTGTATGGGTATTCATACGGAAAATTGCATCTAAATTAAAAATACTAGATTCTAAAAGCCCACATAAAAGCAATGACCCTATGCTTATTGACGTACACAAAAGACATAGTCCTGCAATAAATCTAGAAATTTCAAAACTCATTATATCACCATGATAATACCATCTTGCTTTACAAGACTATCAAAATATGTAAGTCTTTGTGAATCAGATTCTATTTGTACCGTGCAATTAATAGCAACATATTTATGATGACTTGAAAAATGTTCAACGGGTGAAATATTTGCTTTTCCATCAAATACACGCTCAATGACACTTAAAACTACTTCTTTCTTAAAACCAATGATACGATAACTCCAAGAACATGGATATTCAATGTGTGCTTTTACATCAACATTGACTTCTGGGGGGTTGCACGCGTGTTCCATAGTGGTAACCTTTAGAGGCTTAATAATCTCGACAATGATATTGTAGCATGTTTTCAGACTTAAACTTCAGACACGCAAGAGAAATAATTTCACTCTCTATAATAATACAGTAAAACACTCATCTCTGCTTTTAGAATCTAAAAAACATATTAAGACTGTATCTCTCGATTTTATAGATTCTCTATTGAATAGCTCTTGCTTATTGTTCTAGTTATACAAGAAATTGCAAATTTAACTTTGACTTATTTTCTTTATGAGACATAATGTAACTTCAAATACAGATAAAGATAATTATTAGATTCTATAAAATACGAAATTGTATTAAGTTTTGGTTTTTGACATCTTAATATCAGGTGTATCGAATTGCTATATTATCAAGGCTACCTATGATTAACTTAAAAATAACGCTAGATTCTATTAAAACATTGTCGAAAACCAACTGAAAAAATAATCTATATAATAAGAGCTAAGAAAAATGCAATAAAAACTAAAAAGCATTTGCAACACAAACCAAAATTTTTCCTTTTGAATCAATTAGATAAAAATCAATCAGAATTTGTCTGCAAAAATCTCAATACCAAAATTTTAATAAAGTATGATTTTTACCCTATTAAACCAAAATCTTTGATATGTTACTGTGAGCAATAAAGCTCTTACTTTGTAAAATAGGTTAGAATACATTTTAAGTCCTCATTTTTCATGGGGCTTAAAAGCCTAAAACTGCTTTTGTTGTCTTAGATTCTCTCAAAATATGATTTCTTAATAATAAAATACAACAAAAGATTCTATAATTAAATTCTTGAAATTTAATTATAGAAAGGAGTCTCATGCAATTTGAAGCCCAAATAGAAGTCGCTACAAGAAAAGGGGTACTTAATCCGGAATCTAAAGCAATACTGCAGGCATTGCAATCACATAACTTTCCAATTTCAAGCTTGAGTATGAATACAAAATTCTATCTTTCTCTAGAATCTAATTCTAAAGAAAATGCCATAAAAACACTGCAAGAAGCCTGCAAAGAACTCTTAGTGAATCCTATTATTCAAGATTATACTATTCATATAGAAGCTATCACAAAAGTACGTGACAAGAAAAATAACAAAAAAAATTCTGCGTTAGAATCTGTAAGAAATTCTAAAAGTATGCAAGCTAACAAAATCTTGAGCAGTCGCGCACAATAAAGGATTATAATGGTAGCAATACTTATTTTTCCGGGTACAAATTGTCATGAAGATATAGCCTATATCTATGAATATCTAGGCTATGAAACTTGCTTTGTATGGCACACAGAAAAGTCTCTGCCTAAGGAGACAAAGTTAGCTATTATTGCTGGTGGTTTTAGTTATGGAGATTATCTACGATGTGGAGCAATCGCAGCTATGTCTGACAGTATAAAAGCACTTAAGAAATACGCTGATAAAGGAGGGCGCATACTCGGTATTTGCAATGGGTTTCAGATTCTATGTGAAGCAAACATGCTTCCGGGTACTCTTATGCGCAATACAAATCTCAAGTTCATTGCACAAAATGCTCAGCTAGAAGTAGTAGATACTGACAATATGATGTTTAAAAATTATCAAAAAAAACAGAGAATTAGAATCCCGATAGCACATGCGGAAGGAAATTATCAAATAGATTTGAAAACCTTAGAATCTCTTTATGCTAACAAGCAAATTCTTTTGACTTATGTAAAAAATATTAATGGCAGTATAGATAGAATTGCTGGAATTTGCAATAAAGAAAAAAATGTGTTTGCCCTTATGCCACATCCAGAAAGAGCAATTAATTTTAAGTCTATTAATGTAGATACAGAAGATAATTCAAGTGAAAATATTGCGGGCATAGAAATGCTAAAAACAATGTATAATTAACACGCCTAGATACTTAAAGGTTTTTGACATTAGGCTTTAATAATTCGGCATATCTTTTGCTTATTTATAGTATTTAAGGATATAAAAGATAAAGGATAATAACAATGAAAAAAAGGATATTTTCTCTCTTTATTCTCTCCTTGATGGGTTTATCATATCTTTACAGCGCAGATGAGGACAATAAAGAAAAACAAAACACACAAACACAAACACAAAATCCTAGCAACACTAACAATAGCGGAAATAGCAGCAATGGGAATATTGCAAGAGGACCTGTTACTAACGTTCCGCCTCATGGTGGTTATGACTTAAGAGATCCAAGATATTACGATGGCAGATATTATAACGGTGGGGGATACTATCAGCCAACGTATCCTAATTTTTATTATGGACCACAGAGATATGATCCTTATGACCCACGTAATTACGAGCAATATTATTATGGACCGCAAATTCAACCTGCCCCGGTATATCCTTCTTACCCCCAATATGGACCAGTCTATAATCCTCAGCTTAATGTTACACCTAATCAAAATAACCAGAATCAAAATGCCCCCACCAATAATAACAATGATAATAGATGGTTTGATGATGATAGACGTTCGCAAATTCAACTAGCTCCGCTTCCTCCAAATGATATTGCAATCAGCTATGCACCCAGAATTCCTCCTATGCCCTATACTCCCAATAATATAAATATCGTGCAACCTAGCTATAATTTTCCTAAGCCCGATGATAGCCCCTTAGAAAATGCCCTAGCTGACCCCAGAAGCTCAAGTGCTACTTTAAATGCGGGTGTAGATGCTGCAAGAAAGGGTGATTACAAAAAGGCTCTTAGTATGTTTAATACCGCATGTGACCAAGGCAATCCCGCAGGTTGTTTTGGAGTAGGCGTGATGTTTATGTACGGAGCAGGAGTGCAAAGTGACACACAAAAGGCGATTAAATACTATCAAAAAGGCTGTGCAGGAGGAGATCCTACTGCATGTGCTAATCTTGGTATGATATATGATGAAGCTCCAAATATGGGAAACAATAAACAAAAGGCTGCAGAAATGTATATGACAGGTTGTGCTGGAGGAGATGTAGATGCCTGCAATAATATTGGCTGGGCTTATGCAAATGGGCAGGGAGTGCCAAAGGATATTAACAAAGCCCTGCAATATTATCGTTTTGCTTGTGATGCAGGCAGCCAACTTGGTTGTTATAATCTAGGCTTACTCAATAATACCAATAATACCTACGGTATTAATGCAGCCTCAATGAATCCTGTAGATTTAAATTATGTTGCCTGTAACGCAGGAGACATTGTTGGTTGCGCTAATCTTGGCTGGATTTATTCGCAAGGTATCGAAGGAGCACCAAGGAATTATGGGCTTGCTGCACAATATTTTAATACCGCTTGCATTGGAGGTGTAGCAAGTAGCTGCAATAACTTAGGTGTTCTTTATGAGCAAGGTAGAGGCATTACACAAAATGCGGGACAAGCACTAGAAATGTATAGTCTCGCTTGTGAAGCAGGATTACATAACGGCTGCAATAACTATAAAAACCTTAAGGCAAAGGTTGGTAGATAGATAAATTAATTCTAGTAATCTCTTAAGTTTTTTACATAGATTTACTGAAAAATATTATCGTAACTTGTATGTAGATTCTATAAATGACATAAATAGAATCTAAACTTAACTTTATAGTGAATCTGCTGACTTAATCCACGATAGTCATTAAGATTTAGATTTGCTTAATCAATCACATATTTTAAGTTTTAATATAAGGCTTATTGTGTTGCTATCATTAAGGAATAAATATGCGAACCTTTCCCTATAAGAGACTTGTCTCTAAGATAAAGTGCGCAATAGATAATTTAAAAGAAAAATTGAGGTTTTTTGTATATTCTCTGACTTTATGCCCTAGATTCCATAAGGAAAAAAGACATGTCAAAACCAAATCTAACACGAAATCAATCTCTCAAATAGCAGTTACATGTGTTTCTAAGCCAGCTTTTAGTATGATGGAATTACTCTTTGTCATTGTTATTTTGGGGATATTGGCTAGTTTCGCATTGCCAAGACTTAAATTCTCTCGTACAAATGCCTTAACGGTAGCAATTCAAAGCGATATACAAACAATTATTGCTAGTACACAGGAATATGCTATCACCAATGAGATATTAATACAAAATGCCAATCCACAATGGCTTATGTCCTATATACATTTATCACCACAACGATGGGTGATTAGCGGAGATTCATTGAAAATAGGGAAAAACGGGACACTGGATTCACAGAATGATTGCTTGAGTATTCGCTTTGACGGGATTGATTATTTGCAAATTTTATTTAATCAGAGAACACAATCTGCCTTATGCCAAAATCTATTGAAAAACTACAATGGAGATATACTAGTCCCACTTAATATTGCATTATAGCTACCACTTCCACAACTAAATAGCACAGGTGGATATTTATCAGCATTTATAAGTAAATATTGGAAATGGTTTTATCTTAGTGCTGGAGTAACAGCTGGAATAGGTTCTTCACATATAAAGGATAGCAATGAATATAAGACTATGATCAAAGACACAAGTGGGATTCTCAATCTTGAATATTATCTAGGAAGTAATCTTGGTTCATTAGAAAATCCTATTCTTCTCTCTTTTGCCTTGTATTTAGACGGATACGATTTAGTTCAAAATAACCCTAACCATAAGCTAAATAATAAGATGTCTTTTGTGGGCATAGATATAGCAGGACATATCACAATAAATAAGAATATTGATATAGAATATAAAGCTGGATATAGCTATCTTTTTAGTGGTGTCTATTGGATTCGCTCCTATGCCAATAAGTCTTATCTTAATGGTGGTCATAGATTTGAAGTTTCTATTGGCATGCTTTATAGACAAAATAGGGATAATCTTATTCAAACAGAAGTAAATAAAAAATTAGATTTTTATACAAGATTTAAAGTGATTTATTATGATATTAATGCTTCAGATGTCATACTTATCAACTCTAAACCCATAAATTATCCTATGAGTAAGAATCTTATGTTTATGCTTGAATTTGGTATTGCTTCACATTTTAATTATAGAATCTTTCACTAAGAGTAAGAAAATATCATTAACTCCTAGAACACTCAATAAGTATATAACTAACTCACATTAATATATAAGATTACATAAATATATAAGATTACATAAATATATAAGATTACATAAATATATAAGATTACATAAATATATAAGATTACATAAATATATAA
>NZ_NXLP01000172.1:0-833 GCF_003364125.1 Helicobacter sp. MIT 14-3879 | reverse complement strand
AAATTTATTGGAATAGCATTGCCTTTAACAGATTTGACAGAGGAACAATGTTTGATGAAAGATGATATTTTGGGTGTAATGCAAAAATGCTATAATGAGGTGCAACAAATTCACAATATAATACCTAAAGTCGATATTGGAAAGCCTTTAGATGCTGCACAATACACATATGATTATATTAAGGAGGTTCTCAATGGGTGCAAATGAAAGCAATGGTATTAATGAAATCCACAATCAAGAAGCCTATGAGGGTATCAAACAAGTAATGCTCCAAGAGGGAGTAATACCTAGAGAGATGATAAGATATAGCGAGGAAGTGAAAGAAAAAAAGAGATTGGAAGAATTAAAAAACAAATGGGGTTTTGTTTCAAGTCATACAGGCACTGCAAAAAACATTATTGAATCCATTGATAGGCAATATCCTACTCTTAAACCTATCATCACTCCCATAAAAATTATCATTAAAAGAGTAGATGGAATGTTTGAAATCATTGATTTAATACTTGAATATCAACTTAATGGTGAGGAGGGAGTATTAATAAAAATAGGTGAAGAAATAATAGCGAGCATAGTATTTTCAGCAGGAGCTGTTATAAGCAGTATTATAGCAACTAGAGTAGCTCTAGTTTTGAGTGCAATTGATAAGGATTTTGGTATTGTTGTAGGGTTTTTTGTATTTTCAAATGGTGTTATTGTCAGTGATTGGTTAGCAAATAAATCTAAAAAGTTGGTGCATTTTGCCTATGAACACATTTATCTTCCCACAAAGAATACTTGGAAAGATTTAAAAAATGGCTTTGATTATTTATTAAGTGGAGATTGGTATAAAGAAT
>NZ_NXLP01000171.1:0-835 GCF_003364125.1 Helicobacter sp. MIT 14-3879 | reverse complement strand
GCCATCATTGCCAAACTTCTTTGCTCCATTAATCAATAATGCTTGTTTCATATTCTCTCCTTTATGTGATGTTTGAGATGCTTTAGTTTGTTTCTGTTTGTCTGCTTAAATCTTGTGTGGGCTTTTATCTAAAAGATTTTTAAAGAATCTATTAGTATTTGTTTTCAAATGAACAAATTATAAAAGCTTATTATCTAAAAGATTTTTAAAGAATCTATTAGAGCTTTCAACAAGCAATCTATTCGTAATCAATATTTGATTAACTCAATCTTAAAGATTCTTTAAGAATCTTTAAGAACAGGTATTAAATCCTAAGATTCCTAAGCTTGCAAAGCTTCAAGCCACTTTAGCAAAGCTTTTTAAGAAACTCCCTACTAGATTGCCTTAATTATGGGCTTCCTTGTAGATTCTCTAGCATTACAATATAAACTTTTCCTTATAGATTCTCTAGCATTGGTTGTAAAGCCCGCTCCTTACCCATTTACAAATAATTAAATACAAGCTTTTTCATTATAGATTCTCCTCATTACAAACTCTAAATTTCCAATTAGTCGCAATGATTAGTCCCAAACTTTTTTCTTACCCATTATCTAATAATTGGTTGAGGCTTTTTCCTTACTCATTTTCCTTACTCAATTTTACAATATCGCAAACTTTTTTCATTACTCATTTCTAGCATTAGTTACAAATTTTCCTTGCCCATTCTCCTTATAAATTCTCCTTAAAAAATGTTGCAATTTTATCAAAGGGAATTTTCTCTGCATTATCGTATAAATCCACGTGATTAGCGTCTTTGATAATGAGTAATTCTTTGTTTTTACCCTTAAGCTTTTTG
>NZ_NXLP01000049.1:0-8768 GCF_003364125.1 Helicobacter sp. MIT 14-3879 | reverse complement strand
CTTGTGCATTGCGGTAGCAAATCACCCACACTTGCAAAGATGACAAATAAAGATTCTTGTCATTCTGAACCCCCTTTAGAGGCTGAAGAATCTCTTAAAGATTCTAAAAAGGCTAAAAGTCAAGCTTAAGTTTTAATCTTTTTGATAGGCTTTGTTATCACTTAAAAAGCTTTAAGATGCAACACAGAGGTTTAGAAAGGTTTAAGATTAGGGGATAATGCAGGGAATCATTGATAAATCACATTAAAGGTTGCTCTACTCATTCAGCGATAAGCCCTCAAATAAATAATAAAATCCAATTAATCCAACAAGCATTAAAATAACATCACTAATAATCCCAATAAGGCTCTTATATCGCAAGAAAATAGCCTTTTGCATAAGGATAGCATAAGCAATAAGGATACAAAAATCAAAGATAATCCATATCGCAACTAGAATGCCTAAGCTTAGGGCGATAGAATCTGTTATATTGATAAATTGAGGGAAAAACGTCACGAAAAATATAATATCCTTAGGGTTACTGATAGCAATCCCAAAGCCCTCCAAAAAGCTAGAAATAAAATTTTTATTAGAATGATGAGTGTTTTTAGTGGTTTGATTCAAACTTGGTGAAAGTCTAGGTGAGAGGCTGGGTGATGAAAGAAAACTTGGCGAGAGGCTAGGCAGTGAGGGCAGGTTTTCTGATAGGCTAGGCGATGGGTCTTTTGATAAATTATCTGCTTTTGATAAGTTATCTACTTTTAGACAATCTGCTTTGAAACTCTTTTCTTTTGATAAACCCTCTGCTTTTATACAATCTTCTTTTATACAATCTTCTTTTGACAAGCTCTCTACTTTTAAACCCTCTGATTTTATACAATTCTCTTTTGATAGACAATCTGCTTTTAGACTCTCTTCTTTTAGACTCTCTACTTTTGACAAGCTATCTTCTTTTAAACTCTCTACTTTTGACAAGCTATCTAATGAATTAGAGAGATGATTTGATGAATTATCTAATACATCAGAGGATAGGTTAGGTAAGAATGTGCTAGATGATAAATTTGTCTCTTTAGCTAATTTATGCTGATAGTTTCTCTGATACAGAGAGCTAGCCCCTAAATAAAAGATAAACACACAGCCCAAAAGGCTCATCACAGATAATGCAAAAGGAGAGATTCTAAAGATACCCAAAATCACAGCAATAGCAAAGGCTATCAAAAGTAAAGAGGCAAAATTCGTGCCTATGCTTGTAAAAAATGCTATCTTAAAACCATAAAATGAGGCATTGCGTATCACGAGTGCCACCACAGGACCGGGTGTCGCAATGAGCAAGAATACTGCTAGGATATAAGAAAATAAGACTGCAGTCATTAAGATTCCTTTTTAGAGATTTTTAAAGGACAAGAATGTTTCTTTTTTAGTGTGCAGAGCGTTTTCATCTAGGGTAGTTTTCATCTAGGGTGTATTGCCTCCATTCAAAGCTGTCCTTTAAAGCCAAAGAAGCCCAAATCTTTTGGTAGATAGTTATTATTATATTTTTTAACCCTATCTCTTATTATCTCTCTTATATGTATCCCTTGTTTCTTACCTCCACTAGCCACATAATCAAAATTTTCTCTAGGATTTATCACAAATGCAATATCACCCAAATTCCTATTTCTGAAAATTTTGTGATGAGGACAGCTTACATTGAAAAATAGCTCTACTTCATTAAAACAAAAGCTCCATCTAGAATCATTTGGATTCATAGGGATATAGTCTAGCCATTGTTTTAAGAGAAGTTGTTGCCAAGCAAAAGTCTGTTCTTCAACAAGGCTAGTAAATTGATTTTGAAAAAATATGACTAGAGGGTTATAAATCCTTTTATGAATAGGTGTGATTTTTACAAATTCTGTGTATTCCATCACACCATTGATTAATTTTCTTATCTGATTAATGGGGATAAATAAAAATAAGATACTTTGAATCCTATATGCCTTAAGGTTGCAGCACTTCAAACTTAACGCCTTTAGTCTTTGAGAGATACTTTGAATCTTATATGCCTTAAGGGCAAAAATACAAGGGAATTTTAGATTTTGTATTGTGTGTTTGCTCCCTCCTCTTTTTTTCATCTAAACTCTACCTTAAAGCTTTTTTTAGAAAAAGCCTCTTTGAAAAATTGATTAGATATTTTGGTATTTTGTGTTTTTAAGATTCTAAATTTCATTCATATTCCTCACATTCTAGCACTTTTTTAATGCTTTAAGATTCTAAGCTTTTATAAAACTCTTACTTATAAATTCTAGCTTAATTTTAATACTTTTAGATTCTAAATTTTTATAAAACTCTATAAAACTCTTATGTCAAAGCAGATGCAATTTTAAGCTTTTTTAAGCTCTTTTATTGACTTTAGATTTCAAGCTTTTATAAAACCTTTCCGCAAATTACCTTATCACCTTGAGTCTTTTATTGACTTTAGATTCTAAGCTTGTATAAAACACAACTTGTAAAACAAAAAAATTACTTTTATTAACTCTAAGCTTTATAAAACCAGCACAACACCGCCATACAATGATAACTTTTAATGTTTTAAAGATTCTAAATTTTTGTAAAGCTATGTCTTGCAGCATTAATCTCAAAAGCTTTTATTTTTTAGATTCTAAGCTACATCAAATATTTATGCTGTGATTATGGAGGTATGATTTTTTAGATTCTAAATCTTATGAAACTCATTCTTTATTCTTATAGCTTGTAGATGATATTTTTATTTTTTAGGTTTTAAGCCTCATAAACTACTATAAAATTTTATCCTCCAAGCCCCCTAATTCTAGCATTTTTTACTTTTAAGATTCTAAATTCTATAAGATAATTCCTACTCTTTATCTAAAAGTGGTAATTTTAGTATCTTAAAGCTTTTGTAAAATCAAGTTACTTCTGTGATAAATCTAGTGTGATATATTTTAGTATCTTAGATTCTAAATCTTATAAAACTAAGGGGCATAGCAATGCAAAGCCTTTATTGCTTTAAAGATTCTAAACTTTTATAAAACTCTATAAAACTCTTATGTCAAAGCAGATGCAATTTTAAGCTTTTTTAATGCTTTAAGATTCTAATTTTATTAAACTAAAAGAAAAGAAATTAAAACTTTTTAAGCTCTTTTATTGACTTTAGATTCCAAGCTTTTATAAAACTTTTACTTATAAATTCTAGCTTAATTTTAATGTTTTAGATTCTAAATTTTTATAAAACTCTATAAAACTCTTATGTCAAAGCAGATGCAATTTTAAGCTTTTTTATTGACTTTAGATTCTAAGCTTTTGTAAAACACAACTTGTAAAACAAAAAAATTACTTTTATTAACTCTAAGCTTTATAAAACCAGCACAACACCGCCATACAATGATAACTTTTAATGCTTTAAGATTCTAAATTTTTGTAAAGCCTGTCTTGCAAATTTTTTAAAAGACTTTGCTTTTATTTTTTAGATTCTAAACTTCATCAAATATTTATGCTGTGATTATGGAGGTATGATTTTTTAGATTCTAAATCTCTTGTAAAACTTTACTTAGCCTATTTAGTATCGTTTCTAATTTTATTGCTTTTAGATTCTAAGCCTCATAGAATAATCTTTTCTTGCTAAATCCCATAAATCTTATTTAGGTGCTTGCACTGCCTTTAGGGCTTGTTTGCTCACCTAGCCTCTTTTACTTACGCCCCATAGCCACATTTTGCTTTGCTGCACTCCACATAATGATGAAGTGTTGCTTTACTAAGCCCTATAATAGCACCCTTTTACCCTAACGAAGAGGGAGAGAGACCACATCGCAGAGCCTTACTAAGCCCTATAAATAGCACCCTTTTACTCCTCCCCTTATTCCTTAAGAGTGAAGCATAGAATCTTTAGGATTAGAGATATTTGCTTAAGCAATGAGGACTTTTCTTAACTTATTTTATTACTTATTTTTTTGCTTCAACTTTAAGAATAAAACTTTCTATATCAATCTATAATCTTTTATTATCCACATTTTTATTCCTTAAGCTTCAAGGGAGCTAATGTCAAATCATTTTAGCCTTTCTTTCTTGTAAAATTATATCCTAATAGAAATTGCAATTTTTAAGAGAAAAATATCTAAAACCTTTAAGTTTCAAAATGGTTTCATTGGCTATAATGCGGGCATAAATCATCACTCTTAAATTCTAGGAGCTAGTATGCAAAGAAACTCTAAAATCTATTTATTCTTTAATATGGCAATGCTATCTGCCTTTGGTCCTTTTGTAACAGACTTTTATCTTCCTGCCCTGCCTAATATCAAGGAGGTTTTCCAAAGCACTACCTCATTAGTCCAGCTTTCTTTAACTTTCTCTCTTATAGGATTAGCACTAGGGCAGCTTTTGATGGGACCTTTGAGCGATAAATATGGACGCAAGAGCATTTTGCTCTTATCTCTAGGCTTATTTATCATCTCTACTATCGCTTGCTTGCTCTCAAAGGACATTTATTCTTTCATCATCTCAAGGTTTATTCAAGGGGTTGCGGGAAGTGGGGGAATAGTGATTTCTAAATCTGTGGCTTTGGACCTGTTTGAAAAAGAGGAATTAAGCAAGTTTTTCTCTATCTTAGGAGCGATAGGGGGGATAGCCCCCATTTGTGCGCCTATATTTGGGGGATTTGTCTTAAAATACACAGATTTTCACGCTATTTTTAGCATTTTGCTAGGCATAGGCGTAGTCTTATTTGTTTGCATTATCTTTTTTAAGGAGAGTTTAGCACAGGAGCATAGAATCAAGGAGGGGTTTTTAAAAAGCTTTACTTTCTTTAGGGTTTTAAGAAACAAGCCCTTTGTCCTTTATACCTTAACACAGGCTCTTTCTATGGGCGTGATGTTTAGCTTCATTGCCTCAAGCTCTTTTATCTTTCAAAGGCATTTTGGGCTTGATGAGTTAAGCTATTCTCTATGCTTTGCAGGGGCAGCCATTGGCATTACCTTTGGTGCGGGCATAATGCCCCTTTTTAGAGATGATAAATTAGCCCTAAAGCTAGGATTATATGGTATGGTGATAATTGGCTTACTTGTGTGTGCCGCTCTAAACCTTAGGGTAAATCTCTTAATTCTTGAAGTGGCTTTTGTGGTGTTATTTATCTTTTTGGGCTTTATTTTGCCCTCTTCGACAAGCCTAGCAATGCAGCTAGAGACAAGAAATTCTGGTAATGCTTCAGCCATTCTAGGTTTCGCCCTCTTTGCCTTTGGCGGGCTTATCTCGCCTCTAACGGGTATCAATGATATTTTCTTTTCTACAAGCATTGTAATAATTCTCTGCTCTCTCTTGGCACTTATTTTGGGACTTTTAGCTTTGAGGAATAGCTGAATTAAGGATTAATTTGGGGCTTTTGGCATTGGATAATGGCTGATATGGAGGGGATAATTATTAGGCTTTGGTATTAGGTGATAGATTGCAATGAGAGGTTTAATTAATGGGCTTTTAGCTTTTTTAAGGGTAATTGAAACTTTTAGCTTTGGGAAATAACTTAAATGAGAGTTAATTAGGCTTTGGTATTAGGAGGTATATTGAAATGAGAGGTTTAATTAATGGGCTTTGAGCTTTTTTAAGGGTAATTGAGACTTTTAGCTTGTATTTAGGCTTATTGAAACTTTTATTAAGATAGAGTAAATAAGAGGCTAACTAAGACTTTTGTATTAAATTAATGTTAATTGAGATTTTGAGAGTTCAATTCAATGGTAATTTGGGCTTTGAGAATTAATTAGGATTTTTGACTTTGAAAAATAGATGAATAGGGAGTTGATTAATGTGGCTTTGGTATTAAAAGATAGATTAATTAGGGCTTTGAGAATTAAGATAGAGTAAAGAGGGCTTAGAGGCATTATCAAAGATTAAAAGGATAAGAATCAAAAAAGAGGGAGGCTTACAGGGATAGGAATAGCTAAATTTATTTTAGTCATAGAATTTCTTAAAGATTAGAAATATAGCAGGGTATGCTATTTAGTTAAGTTTTTCTCAAAAAATTCTTTTAATCGTTTATAAATCTCCTCATTTCTTGTTTCTATATCCTCTTTAGTCCAATTTGTTTTATTACTACTGCCTAGATGTTTCATTTCTAAAAAATTAGATTCTAAATATTGCGGTTTTTTTCTTGTAAAATATTCATTTCCAGCTTGGATATTTTGTTTTTTCTCAAGCAAAGTTTTATTGCCAATATATTCTAAAAACTTTTGTGCGTCTTTTTCATTCCAACCCATATAATTTGCTTCTGTCCATTTCTTTGGGAAAATATGCTCAATCTCACCCTTAACAACACTATAATTTTTCTTATTACAATTCCATTCCCACTCTTGATTTTCATTATAAATCAATGTATAGATAATTAAAATATACCTGATTTGTTTAGATAAAGCTTTCACGCAAAAATCCGTAAAATAATCCATCTTTGGCATTACTAAATCTGGAATATTTAAAGAAGGCTCAAATATATATTCTCTTTTCTCCCTGATTAAAATATTTGCTCTCATAAATCCCCAAAACAAACCAGAGCTACCACCTTTACCATAAATAAGCCCTAAGGCACAATAGCTAACAAGTTGTGGTAAAACTCTATCAAAGATATTGCTTTCATCATTAATATTTTTTTGAGGTTTATGAACATAAAAACACATACTCACAACCATTTGCCAAAGTTTATTTTGATAGATGTTTAAAATATCAAAATATTTTTGTGCCGAATAAGAGAAATATTCTTTAGGATTACACCAAAATTCTGCTAAGTCTTTTATAATAATAAATGTTTCTTTTTTAGCTAGTAAATCCTTATTTGCCGCAAAATTAACTTTTTTCTTTTTAGAATTTTCTTTATCTTTTTTAGTAAAAAAATCTAAAGTGCTAGGGATAACTGTATCTAATTCATCATTTAAGGCTCTAATTATATGTTCATATTGAGCAAATAAGAATCCTATATTTTCATTTTTTAAATAAGGCGAATTTACAATCTTGTTTTCTAAGCTTTTCCACTCAATCGCAAAATTCTTTCTATCTTGCTCATTTCTTTTACTCGCATAAATAAGCCCTTTAAAAATATCTGACACGCTCAAAGACACTCCACGATTATTGAGTGTGTTAAAGATTCTTAGGGCATTTTCTTGTCCATCGCATTCAATAGGCAAAACAATACAAGAATTTAATAAGGAGAGACAAAAATTAAACCAATCTGCTGGCTGTTCTTTTGCTAATTCATCAATTTTCTTAATAAAAAAGAGATAATTTTTCTCATAATTACAAGAAGATTTTTTTATAATATTATCTATTTTTTCTTTTTCAAATTGATAAGTGTTACTTAAAATTCTCTCTAAAAGCTCATTGTCTGAATTAATAGCGACTTCGCTTTTAAGATGGGGTTTTTCAAAGTTTATTTCTCCATTAAGTTGATTCCTATCCCACAGACAAGATGATAAGCGGCTAATAAGTTCTGGAATATTTTTATTTTGTTGGTTAATAGCTTTTTCATATAAAGCTCGAATTAAGAGACTTAAGGTGGTTGTTCGTTGTTGCCCATCAATAATATTTTGTTTTCCATTTTCTTTATACATCACAATAGAACCTAAAAAATACTCATCACTATTGTTAGATATGTTGTTAAAAAAATTAAAAAGATCGTCCCATAATTGCTCACATTCATCTTCACTCCAAATATAAGCCCTTTGATACATTGGAATCAAGAATCTGTTTTTTGATAAATACTCAAACACACTTTTGCGCTCTGTTTTCATCTCTGCCATAGCCTATTTTCCTCTCTACTATATTGTAAATTTTCTTAATTAATTTTACCACGACTTAACTTAACAATCCTATAATATCCATTCCAACCTGATTTCTCTATAATTTTATTTATTCATTATCTTATAAAATCACCTATTATTCCTATTGATTTATTCTAGTAAAGTTTCAAAACTTATTTTTAATAGGATTGATAACCCACCCCCCACAGCCTATAAAGCCTCTTTCTATCCTTTCAACATTTCAATTTTATCATACTAAGGATTTAACTTTCAACACTAAGATTTATAATACTAAGGCTTTAGCTTTAAGTATCTATAAATCTCTATAACTCCTTGCAGAACTCCAATAGCTAAAGCATTATTTTTTCTTTAACACTTTATACAAGAGCTACAACAAGGAGTATTCCTCTCTTGTTGTAGCTTATTTCTTTTTTACCTAACGCTAGAAGTTGATTATGACGAAATTTTCTTTTATACTTTAGATTCATTAATATTTCTTAAGCTATTGCCTCCTTTATTCATCTTGTTTATTTAAGATTCTTGTGATTCTTTAATCCTCTTATCTTTATCAATGAGTGCTATTAAAGTCTCTTTATCGGTGAGCGAGAGAATTAGTCTGTATTGTCTCTCACCCTTTTCATCGCTATTAATCAAATATCTATTTTTAATTTTATTCTTTGAGAATTTTTCTAAAATCTCCTCTTGTTCTTCTAAAATATCACGCAAAGCTATTAAAAGCAAGGTTAGAGTTGTGAGCCTTTGTTGTCCATCAATGACTACAAGCTCGTTGATAGCAGTTTGAGAATGACTATCTCCTATATACATAATAGAACCCATAAAATGTGCTACTGCCCTTTCATTATCTCCAACTTTTAAAATATCACTCCATAGTTTTTCACAATGCTGCTCCTCCCAGCTATACATTCTCTGATAAACAGGAATAACAAATTGTGCATTTTGAGATTTTCCTATAAAGTCTAGTATTTTTGTTGGCTTTGCCTCCATATTTGTATGCTCCTTGTT
>NZ_NXLP01000170.1:0-891 GCF_003364125.1 Helicobacter sp. MIT 14-3879 | reverse complement strand
CACACTAACCAAAGCTATTTCTCTTTGTGCTTCTATAGAGAGTTTCCTAATAGATATAATATATAAACAAAGCATAATGAATAAACTTTTATTAATAATGCTCGTGGTGAAACAAGCATAAATGTTGCTTTAAAATATGTAGAGTATATTATGTCATATCTAGTGTGTTACAAGAAGCATCATAGAATAGAGACATCAAAGGCTTTATCTCAATAAAGACTAGCAACACTACATTGTGCAATTATAACAAGATTCTTAGTGATAAATCCTTTGTTTTATCTCACAAG
Source organism: Helicobacter sp. MIT 14-3879 (assembly GCF_003364125.1). Taxonomy (NCBI): domain Bacteria; kingdom Pseudomonadati; phylum Campylobacterota; class Epsilonproteobacteria; order Campylobacterales; family Helicobacteraceae; genus Helicobacter; species Helicobacter sp. MIT 14-3879. The sequence continues at coordinate 604 of NZ_NXLP01000170.1, read as the reverse complement.
AAAAGAGAGAAGTATCAATCCTCAAAGAGAATCCTTACCTCTGCTTATATTGTTTTTATATTGAATTGTATTCACACATTCTTTTAACAAAACACAAGAGAGACCTTGATGGGTCTTAATCTGTTGTATAGTGTTAAAGAATAACTCATCAGATTCTTTATTGCATTCATCTGAGTTTGAGAGTGTTTTTAAGAGAGAGTATCAGTCAGTATTCTTTGCTCACTGCATAGAATACTTTTACTTGTATCACTATTGACAATCTTTAGATGTTTGTTCTCATTGCATGAGTCTTAAGACTAGCAGGGGCTTACTTGTTTTCTTTGCTTCTCTAGGATTATTTGATTATTGTAGAGATGTCTTTATCTCATTATATCATTATCATATCATTATCATACTTAGAATCTCTCTTAGTCTTTTCATTTAATCCTTCATACCAATACTTGAGAATGAAAGAGGAGGGATAATGGTATGTGATAAAGAGATTCCAGATAAAGAGATTCAATCTTAAGCATAACCAAGCAAACAATATCTGCTATAAATCCTTTGGATAGTGTTGCTTAGAGATTCAAGACAAAGTGAGTTTGGAGAACAAGAGATGAGTCTA
>NZ_NXLP01000169.1:0-912 GCF_003364125.1 Helicobacter sp. MIT 14-3879 | reverse complement strand
AGTGCGAGGAGAGAGGTGATGGGTGAGATTATTAGGAGACTCTTTTTCTTGTTTATCTTGTTCTTGTTTTTCTTTGGTAGTGGCTACGAGGAGGGTTTGATTTTCTAATTGTGGATTGTCCTTATCTCTGTTTATAAAATTTTGAATCTTATTGTTGATTAGTTCTGGTTTTTCCTTACTAGGATTCTGTATCTCTACATTTTGACTAAATCTAGCTTCTATGGCTAAGGCATAGGCAGTGGGTTGTCCTATTTTACGATTATTTTTAGTAATAATTTCTTTAGTCTTTTCATCTTTTGTGTGTTTGTCTTTTATCTCATATCCTAGCTTTATTCCATCTGCATAGATCCACCTAGCAGGAGGCTTTATTTTAGGATTAGGATTCTCACTTTTTAATTTATCTAAGAAAAAATCTATCTCTTCATTTTCATCAATGTAATGTAGCATTGCATAGGTTGCATCTGCTATATCTGCATAATCTTTAGCTTCTTCTATGAATTCTTTAGGTGTCATTAATAAATAACTCCTTTTATTTTTTCTTCTGATATTTTTTGATTGCTTTTTACAAATTTATCATTGATAAGATAAAAAATATTGCCCGAATTAGCTTGAATCGAAGAATCTTGACTAAATCTATATCCCCCATTTGCCTCATCAAATCCATATAGACCATAATCTGTTCTTGTCCCAAAAACTCTTACACGGAAGCTTAAAGGCATTACTTTATCACCACATTTATAGTAGCTTGTTAATGAAATACCATGGCTTAATTTATTATAAACCTCTTCTCCCATATATTCTTTGATTTTTTCATAATAAGGTTTATAAGGTTCAAATTTATCACCACGATCACTAACAATTCCTGCAAAATACTTACAACCATTAGAGAGAGTTTTAGGGTATTTTTTATCA